>JBDTUO010000063.1:0-10543 GCA_040007675.1 Rubrivivax sp. | reverse complement strand
GTGCGCGGCCTCGGCGAGGTGACCGACATCGTCGAGAAGGAGATGTATTCCTTCGTCGACGCGATGAACGGCGACGCGCTGACCCTCAGGCCGGAGGGCACCGCCGGCGTCGTGCGCGCGATGGTGGAGCACTCGGCGCTGTACGACGGCGGCAAGCGGCTGTACTACCTCGGCCCGATGTTCCGTCACGAGCGTCCGCAGCGCGGGCGTTACCGCCAGTTCCATCAGGTCGGCGTCGAGGCGATCGGGCACGCGGGCCCGGAGGTCGACGCGGAGGTCATCCTGATGTGCCGCGCGCTGTGGAAGGATCTCGGTCTGGGCGAGGTGCGGCTCGAGCTCAACAGCCTCGGTCAGCCGGACGAGCGCCGCGCCCACCGCGCCGCGCTGGTGGCGCACTTCGAGGCGCACCGGGAACTGCTGGATGCCGAGGCGCAGCGCCGGCTGCACACCAACCCGCTGCGCATCCTCGACACCAAGAACCCGGCGATGCAGGAACTGGTCGAGGCCGCACCGAAGCTGATCGATCACCTCGGCGACGCCTCACTCGCGCACTTCGACGCGCTGAAGTCGATGCTGGACGCCGCCGGCCAGCCGTACCGCATCAACCCCCGCCTCGTGCGCGGCATGGACTACTACTGCCTGACCGTCTTCGAGTGGATTACCGACCGCCTCGGCGCGCAGGGCACGATCTGCGGCGGCGGCCGTTACGACGGGCTGTCGGAGTCGATCGGCGGCAAGCCGGCACCTGGCATCGGCTGGGGCATGGGCATCGAGCGGGTGCTCGACCTGATGCAACAGCTGGGCGTGGTGCCGCCGCAGCCAGTGCCGGATGCCTATGCCATCGTGCCGGACCCGGCGGCGCTGCCGCAGGTGATCGGCACGCTCGAGGCGCTGCGTGACGCCGGCGTCGCGGTTCAACTGCACGCCGGTGGGGGCAGCATGAAGGCCCAGTTCAAGAAGGCCGATGCGAGCGGCGCGCGCTTCGCCCTGATCTTCGGTGGTGACGAACTCGCGCGCGGCGAGCTCGCGGTCAAGCCGCTGCGCGACGCCGACGCGGCGCAGCTCACGCGGCCGCTGGCCGACGTCGAGCGCTGGGCCGCGAGCCTGCGCACCCCATAATCCACGATCCTCCAGCGCAGCCATCCGGCCGCGCCATTCTCGAGCACCATGGCCACACAACTCGACCTGCAGGAGCAGGAACAACTCGACGCGCTGAAGGCGTTCTGGAAGCAGTACGGCAACCTGATCACGACCCTGCTCGTGCTGCTGCTGGCGGTGTACGCGGGCTTCAACGGCTGGAAGTGGTACGAGCGTGAGCAGGGCCGGAAGGCCGGTGCGATGTACGACGAGCTCGACCGCAGCGCACAGGCCGGCGATGCCGAGCGCAGCACCCGCGTCTTTGCCGATCTGAAGGATCGCTTTGGCGGCACCACCTACGCGGCCCAGGGTGGCCTGCTGACGGCCCGCGTCCAGTTCGACAAGGGCCAGACCGAGGCGGCACGTGGCACGCTGGGCTGGGTGGCGGAGCACGCGGGTGACGAGGGGCTGCGCAACATCGCGCGCCTGCGGCTGGCCGGCCTGCTGCTGGATGCCGACCAGGCCGATGCGGCGTTGAAGCAGCTCGACGGCACCACGGGGGCAGACTTCGTGGGCCTGGTCGCCGACCGCCGTGGCGATGTGCTCGCGAAACAGGGCAAACCGGCCGAGGCGCGCGCCGCGTACGAGGCGGCCTACAAGGCCTTCGACACGCGGGTCGACTACCGCCGACTGGTCGAGGCCAAGCTGACCGCGCTCGGTGCACCACCGAATGTCGCGGCGAGCGCCGCAGCGGCCGGGAGCGCGCCGTGAGCGTGTCGGTTCGGCGCAGCCGTTCGATGTCGATCTCGGCTCGGCGACTGGCCGGCCTGCTGGTCGTCGCTGCCGGGCTGCTTCTGGGCGCCTGCTCGTCGACCAACAAGCCCAAGCCGACACCGCTGGAACCCGTGACGGCCCAATTCGCGGGCAGCCAGGTCTGGCAGGCGCGGCTCGCGCCGGTGAGCTTTCCGCTCCTGATCGCGACGCCGGCCGGGCAGTTCGTCAGCGCGGGCGACGACGGGCAGGTGGTCGGATTCGACGCCGACAGCGGTCGGGAGCTGTGGCGCGCGCAGGCAGGGGCTCCAATCGCCGCCGGTGTCGGGGCCGATGGACGCTATGCGGCGGTGGTCACGCGAGCGAACGAGCTGGTCGTCTTCGAGGCCGGCACCGAGCGCTGGCGCAAGCGCCTGCCGGCGCCGGTCCTGACCGCCCCGCTGGTCGCCGGCGAACGCGTGTTCGTGCTTCGGGTCGACCGCGGCGTGCAGGCCTTCGACGCCGAGGACGGGCGCCAGCTGTGGCAGTTCCAGCGCCCCGGCGAGGGCTTGTCGCTCGCTCAGTCCGGCCTGATCGCGCCGTACCGCGACACGCTGCTCGTCGGCCAGGGGCCGCGCCTGACCGCACTCGACCCGCTGCGCGGCACGGTGCGCTGGGACGCTGCGATCGCGACACCCCGCGGTACCAACGAGGTGGAACGTCTGGCAGACCTGATCGGTCCGCTGGTGCGCGCCGGCGATGTCGTCTGCGCGCGTGCCTTCCAGGCGTCGGTCGGCTGCGTCGACGCGGCGCGCGGCGTGCTGCTGTGGAGCCGCGCCAATGCCGGCGCCCGGGCGGTCGGCGGTGACGCCGAGTTGATCGTCGGCGCCGACGCGAACAGCCGACTGACCGCCTGGCGCACCGCGACTGGCGAAGTCGCCTGGGGCGGCGACCGGCTGCTTTACCGCGATCTCGCCGGCGTGCGCCTGGCCGGGCCGGTGGCGATCGTCGGCGACCTCGAGGGCCAGGTTCATTTCCTCTCGCGCAGCGACGGCCAGATCCTGCTGCGCCTGCCGACCGACGGCACGCCCGTGGTGGGCACCCCCGCGCTGTCGAACGCCACGGTGCTGGTCGCCACGCGCGGTGGTGGCCTGTTCGCGTTCCGCGCACCGTAGCGGCAGCATGGCGGCGCGGCCATGAAGCCGGTGCTCGCGATCGTCGGGCGGCCGAACGTCGGCAAGTCGACGCTGTTCAACCGCATCACGAAGAGCCGCGACGCGATCGTGGCCGACTTCTCCGGCCTGACGCGCGACCGTCACTACGGTGACGCCCGCCTCGGCGCGCGCGAGTTCATCGTCGTCGACACCGGCGGCTTCGAGCCCTCGGTCGACCATGGCATCGTCAAGCAGATGGCGGCGCAGACGCGCCAGGCGGTCGCCGAGGCGGACATCGTGATCCTGGTGGTCGACGTGCGCGCCGGGGTGTCGGCACAGGACCACGAGATCGCGACCGAGCTGCGCCAGCGCAACAAGCGCGTGCTGCTGGCCGTCAACAAGGCCGAGGGCATGCTCGAAGCGCCCCAGGTGGCAGAGTTCCACGAACTCGGCATCGGCGAGCCGCACCCGGTCTCGGCGGCCCACGGGCAGGGTATCCGCAGCCTGCTCGAGGCCGCGTTCGAGACGCTCGCGCCGACCGAGGACGAAGCCGAACGGGCGGCACCCGAGGACGCCGACGACCGCCCGATTCGCCTGGCCGTCGCGGGGCGCCCCAACGTGGGCAAGTCGACGCTGATCAACGCGTGGCTTGGCGAGGAGCGCCTGGTCGCCTTCGATCAGCCCGGCACGACGCGCGACGCAATCCACGTGCCGTTCGAGCGCGATGGCCGCCGTTTCGAGTTGATCGACACCGCCGGCCTGCGTCGCAAGGGCCGTGTGTTCGAGGCGATCGAGAAGTTTTCGGTCGTCAAGACCCTGCAGGCAATTTCAGACGCCAACGTGGTGCTGCTGCTGCTCGACGCGAGCCAGGGCGTCACCGACCAGGACGCGCACATCGCCGGCTACATCCTGGAGTCGGGTCGCGCGGTCGTGCTGGCGGTCAACAAGTGGGACATGGTCGATGCCTACCAGCGTCAGATGCTCGAGCGGTCGATCGAGACCCGGCTCGCGTTCCTGAAGTTCGCGACGCTGCTGCACATCTCGGCGCTGAAGCGCCAGGGCATCGGCGCCGTCTGGAAGGCGATCGGCCTGGCGCACGCGTCGGCCACCTGCAATCTGCCGACACCGCAGCTGACGCGGCTGATCCACGAGGCGGTCGAACACCAGGCGCCGCGCCGCAACGGTCGCTTCCGCCCGAAACTGCGCTATGCCCACCAGGGCGGCATGAATCCGCCGGTGATCGTCGTCCACGGCACGTCGCTCGAACACGTGACCGACAGCTACAAGCGCTACCTCGAGGGGCGGCTGCGCGCGCACTTCAAGCTCGTCGGCACGCCGCTGCGCATCGAGATGCGGTCTGCGGACAATCCGTTCGACCCCCGCCGCGATTGAGCGCTTTGCGCTGGCGCGGGGTCAATCGCGCCGCTCGGTAGAGGCACGGTGCCCCTGTGCTAACGTCCGAATGGTCTAGGTGTTACTCAACACGGAGCATATCGTGAGCAACAAAGGTCAGCTTTTGCAGGATCCCTTTTTGAACCTGCTGCGCAAAGAACACGTTCCCGTCTCGATCTACCTCGTCAACGGCATCAAGCTGCAGGGCCACATCGAATCGTTCGACCAGTACGTCGTGCTGCTGCGCAATACCGTGACCCAGATGGTCTACAAGCACGCGATCTCCACCGTCGTGCCGGCCCGCGCCGTCGCCTTCCATCCGGCCGAGAGCACCGACCCCGTCTGATGCGCGAGGCCCTTCGTCCGGTCGTCGCCGCCCGACCGTCTTGAGCGCACCGCAGCACATCGCCGCCGTCGAGCCGACCCGCGTCGTGCTGGTCGGCGTGGACCTCGGACCCACGCACTCGTTCGACCCTGAGCTGGACGAACTGGCGTTGCTCGCCGCGTCGGCCGGCGACCTCACCGTGGGGCGCGTCACGGCGCGCCGCCGCGCGCCCGATGCGGCCCTGTTCGTCGGCAGCGGCAAAGCCGACGAGATCCGGCTGCTCGTGGTTGCCACCGATGCACACGGCGTCATCTTCGATCAGGCCCTGTCGCCGGCACAGCAGCGCAACCTCGAGCGGCACCTCGAAGTGCCGGTGGCCGACCGGACTTCGTTGATCCTCGACATCTTCGCCGAGCGTGCGCAGAGCCACGAAGGCAAGCTGCAGGTCGAGCTGGCCCGGCTGCAGTACATGGCCACGCGCCTGGTGCGCCGCTGGTCGCACCTGGAGCGCCAGCGCGGCGGCATCGGCACCCGCGGTGGTCCCGGCGAGGCCCAGATCGAGCTCGACCGACGCATGATCGGCGACCGCATCAAGTCTGTCTCGGCACGGCTCGAGAAGGTCAAGCGCCAGCGCGGCACGCAGCGCAAGGCGCGCGAGCGGCGCGGCAGCTTCCGCGTCTCGCTGGTCGGCTACACGAACGCCGGCAAGTCGACCCTGTTCAATGCACTGGTCAAGGCGCGCAGCTACACGGCGGACCAACTCTTCGCGACGCTGGACACGACGACGCGCGCACTGTGGCTCGGTGACGCGGCCGGCTCGGTGTCGCTGTCCGACACCGTCGGCTTCATCCGCGATCTGCCGCACAAGCTCGTCGAGGCCTTCGAGGCGACCTTGCACGAAGCCACCGAGGCCGACCTGCTGCTCCACGTGATGGACGTCGCCAGCCCGAACCTGCTCGAGCAGCGGGCCGAGGTCGAGCGCGTGCTGGGCGAAATCGGCGCCGGTGACGTGCCGCAGATCTGGGTCTGCAACAAGGTGGACCTGCTCGAACCTTCGCAGCGACCGCGTGTCGATGCCGACTGGGTGCAGGCCGACGGCGGCCGGCGCCATCGGCGGGTGTTCGTCAGCGCCGCCACGGGCGACGGCCTGCACGCGCTGCGCCAGGCAATCGCCGACGCCGCCGCCGCGCGCTTGAACATTGCGGTTCGGCCCTCATCTGGGCACGAGGACCCTGCCGCCGGCGATGCCAGCGCAGACGCCGGCTCCGACTCCGAAACCGAAACCGAACCGAACCTTTCTCTCCCATCTGCCCATGCCTGACGCCTCCACCGCCTCCCTCGGCACCCGCTGGCACGCTGTCGCCGACGCCATGCGCGCGCTGGCCGCAGCCGCCTTCGTGGCACTTACGCCGCGCCGCCGGCGGCCGCTGGAGAGCAGCGGGCGCAACGATGGTCCGCCGGACCTCGACGAGTTGTGGCGCGACTTCAACCGCAAGCTCGGCGGTCTCTTCGGGGGCAATCGCGGGCGACGGCCCGACAGCGGGGGCAACGGGGACCGACCGCCGGGCAGTGGCCCGAATTTCCAACCCGACATGAAGAGCGCGGGCATCGGGATCGGGTTGATCGGTGCGGTCATGCTGCTGGTCTGGCTCGGCAGCGGCTTCTTCATCGTGCAGGAAGGGCAGCAGGCCGTCGTGACCTCGTTCGGGCGCTACAGCCACACGTCCGATGCCGGTTTCCAGTGGCGCCTGCCGTACCCGTTCCAGGCCCACGAGACCGTGTCGGTGACGCAGCTGCGATCGGTCGAGGTTGGCCGCAGCACCGTCGCGCAGGCGACCGGGCTGCGCGACTCGTCGATGCTGACGCAGGACGAAAACATCATCGACATCCGCTTCACCGTCCAGTACCGGCTGAAGGACGCGCGTGCCTACCTGTTCGAGAACCGCAACCCGGATGACGCTGTCGTGCTCGCCGCGGAATCCGCGGTGCGCGAGATCGTCGGCCGCAGCCGGGTCGACTCGGTGCTGTACGAGCAGCGCGACGCCGTCGCCGCCGACCTCGTCAAGTCCATCCAGGCGCAACTCGACCGGCTCAATGCGGGCATCATCGTCGCCAACGTCAACGTCCAGGGCGTGCAGGTGCCCGAACAGGTGCAGGCGGCTTTCAACGATGCGGTCAAGGCGAGCGCCGACCGCGACCGCTTCAAGAACGAGGGGGAAGCCTACGCGAGCGACGTGATACCGAAGGCACAGGGCACGGCGTCGCGCCTGCGCGAGGAATCCGAGGGCTACAAGGCGCGCGTGGTCGCGCAGGCCGAAGGCGACGCGCAGCGCTTCCGCTCGGTGCTGACCGAGTACCAGAAGGCACCGGCCGTCACGCGGGATCGCCTGTACCTCGAGACGATGCAACAGGTGTTCGGCAACGTCAGCAAGGTCATGGTCGACAGCCGCAGCGCATCCAACCTGCTGTACCTGCCGCTCGACCGCCTGCTGCAGGCCGGTGGCGCCACGCCCGCACCCGCGGCCGCCCCGGCAGCACCGGCGGTCGAAGCGGCGGCGGCGACGTCGGTCGACGTGAGATCGCGCGACGACGGCCGCAGCCGCGCGCGCGAAGGCCGCTGAGCGGGGAGGGCACCACACATGTTCAATCGATTCGGACTCATCGCCGCCAGCGCGCTGATCGCGCTGATGATCGCGTTCTCCACCGTCTTCGTCGTCGACCAGCGCCAGGTCGGCGTCGTCTACGCGCTCGGCGAGATCAAGGAGGTCATCACCGAGCCGGGGCTGAAGTTCAAGCTGCCGCCGCCGTTCCAGAACGTCGTCTTCCTGGACAAGCGCATCCAGACGCTCGACAGCCAGGACACCCGACCGATCTTCACGGCGGAGAAGAAGAGCCTGCTGATCGACTGGATGGTCAAGTGGCGCATCAACGATCCGCGCCAGTTCATCCGCAACAACGGCACCGATCTGCGCAACCTCGAGACCCGGCTGACGCCGGTCGTGCAGGCGGCGTTCAACGAAGAGGTCACGCGGCGCACCGTCAGCGGCGTGCTGGCCACCGATCGGGAACGCGTGATGTCGGGCGTGCAGGGTCGGCTGCTCGACGAGGCCAAGGCCTTCGGCATCGAGATCCTCGACGTGCGCGTCAAGCGCGTGGACTTCGTCGCCGACATCACCGAGTCGGTCTACCGGCGCATGGAATCCGAGCGCAAGCGCGTCGCCAACGAACTGCGTTCGACCGGTGCGGCCGAGGGCGAGAAGGTGCGCGCCGATGCCGACCGCCAGCGCGAGGTCATCCTCGCCGAGGCCTACCGCGACGCGCAGAAGATCAAGGGCGAAGGCGACGCGACGGCCTCGGCGCTGTACGCGGACGCCTTTGGTCGCGACCCGCAGTTCGCGCATTTCTATCGCAGCCTGGAGGCGTACCGGGCGAGCTTCCGGTCGCGCAACGATGTCGTCGTCGTCGACACCAGCAGTGATTTCTTCCGCGCGATGCGAGGCGGTGGCGCATTGCCGCCCGCCGCGCCGGCCACCAGGCGCTGACCGGCGACCGGCTGGCTTTGGCGGGGCACGATGGGCGACGCACTGCTCGGTGCGCTGGCGCTGATGCTGGTGCTCGAAGGGCTGATGCCGTTGCTGAACCCTCGCGGCTGGCGCGCCGTGCTGGCGCGCGTGATCCAGATGACCGACGGCCAGATCCGCTTCATCGGGCTGCTCGCGGTTGTCGGCGGGTTCGTGCTGCTGTCGTTCTGGCGCTGAGTCGGGCGGCTCGACACGTCTCCTGACCCGTCGCCGGAGCCTGGGACGTCTGCAGGGCGACCCGTACAATCTCGGTTTTAGCTCCTGGTGCATTGCATGTCGTCCGCTTGGCTGCTGCCCGAGCACATCGCCGATGTCCTGCCTTCGCAGGCGCGCCGACTCGAGGAGTTGCGGCGCGAGTTGCTGGACCGTGCACATGCCTACGGCTACGAACTCGTCGCGCCGCCGATGCTGGAGCACCTCGAATCGCTGCTCTCCGGCACCGGCACCGCGCTCGACCTGCGCACTTTCAAGCTGGTCGACCAGCTCAGCGGGCGCACGCTGGGCCTGCGCGCGGACACCACGATCCAGGCTGCCCGTATCGATGCCCATCTGCTCAACCGGCCCGGCGTCACGCGCCTGTGTTACTGCGGGCCAGTGCTGCACACGCGTCCCTCGGGGCTGTACGCGACGCGTGAGCCCTTGCAGTTCGGCGCCGAGCTGTTCGGCCATGCCGGACTGGAGGCGGACCTCGAGGTGATCGAGCTGGCGGTCGACTGCCTGCGCCTGTCCGGCGTGCGCGAACCGGTGCTCGACCTGGCCGACGCGCGTGTGCTGCGCGGGGTACTCGAAGGCGTGCCGATCGAGCCGCAGACGCTCGAAGGCGTCGCCGACGCGCTGTCGAAGAAGGACGCGGCCGGCCTGCATGCGCACGCCGGCGGCCTGCCGGCGGCGGCACGTGAAGGGCTGATCGCGCTGCTCGAGCTGTACGGCGGTGACGAGGTGCTGCCCGACGCGCGCGCGCGGTTGCCCGCGCGCCCGCTCGTACAGGCCGCGCTGGAGCAGCTCGACTGGCTGGCCGGCCACCTGCGGGCCGCGCATCCGGGTCTGCGGGTCGGTTTCGACCTCTCCGACATGAGCGGCTACGCGTACTACACCGGCCCGCGATTTGCGGCCTACGGTCCCGGCGCAGCCGACGCCCTCGCGCGCGGTGGTCGCTACGACGAGGTCGGTGCCGCCTTCGGACGCAACCGCCCGGCCGCCGGCTTCAGCCTCGACCTCAAGGCGCTGGCCGAAGCAGCGTCCGCCTCGGCGCTCTCGGCGACGCAGACGGCAGCGATTCGCGCCCCGTGGGGCGAGCAAGCCGGCCTGCGGTCTGCGATGCGGGCACTGCGCGACGCCGGCGAAACCGTCGTCGCGACACTGCCGGGTCACGCCGTGGACGGCGACGGCTTAGCCTGCGACCGCGAGCTCGTGCACGTCGCCGGCCGCTGGCTGGTCCGGGCGCTGGATCCGCCTGCCGCTCCCTGACACTTCATTGCCGAGCCCCGCATCAATGGCGCATCACTCCGATTCCCTGACCCCCGGCAGCACCACGACCCCTGCTGCAGGTCGCAATGTCGTCGTCGTCGGCACCCAGTGGGGTGACGAAGGCAAGGGCAAGGTCGTCGACTGGCTGACCGACCACGCGCAGGGCGTGGTGCGCTTCCAGGGCGGCCACAACGCCGGTCACACGCTGGTCATCAAGGGCGTCAAGACCGCGCTGCAACTCGTGCCGTCCGGCGTGATGCGCGACGGCATCGCGTGCTACATCGGCAACGGCGTGGTCGTCGACCCGACCCACCTGCTGAGCGAGATCCAGCGGCTCGAGGCGGCGGGCGTGGACGTGCGATCGCGCTTGTTCGTCAGCGAGTCGTGTCCGCTGATCCTGCCGTTCCACGTCGAGATCGACCGCGCACGCGAGGCGCTGCGCGAGTCCAGCGGCTCCGGCAAGATCGGCACGACCGGCAAGGGCATCGGCCCTGCGTACGAGGACAAGGTCGCGCGGCGCGCGGTGCGCGCGCAGGACCTCAAGCATCCGCAGCGGCTGGCGCACAAGTTGCGCGAGCTGGTCGAGTTGCACAACGCCGAGCTGACCGGCTACCTGAAGGCACCGGCATTGCAGGCGGAGCCGATCATCGACGGCGCGATGCAGGCCGCCGAGCACCTGTTGCCGCTGCTGGCCGACGTCGGCGCACGGCTGCACGCGTCCCACCGGGCCGGTGAACACCTGCTGTTCGAGGGCGCGCAAGGCACGCTGCTCGACATCGACCACGGCACCTACCCGT
>JBDTUO010000062.1:0-10551 GCA_040007675.1 Rubrivivax sp. | reverse complement strand
CAGCACCAGTCGGACCACGACGTGCTGACCGACCTGCTGAACCGGCGCGCGATGCAGCGCCTGCTCGCCGGCGAGGCGCGCCGGCAGAAGCGGCTGCGCGGCAGTTATGGGGTGCTGTCGGTGGACGTCGACCACTTCAAGGCGATCAACGACGCCCACGGTCACCCGGTGGGCGACCTGATGCTGCAGCGGGTCGCGCAGGCCCTGCGCAGCGCAGCGTCGCGTGAGCTCGACCAGGTCGCCCGCATGGGCGGCGAGGAATTCGTCATCCTGCTGCCCGGGCAGGACGCGCGCGGCGCCGAGCGTGTCGCGCGCCGCGTGATGGAGGCCATCGCACACGTCGAGGGTCCGGCGGCCGCGCCACAGATGCGGATCACGGTCAGCGTCGGTCTTGCCGTCGTCACCGGCAGCGACCAGGAAGTCGAGCACACGACGGCGCTGATGAAGCGGCTCGACGACGCGCTGCTCGCCGCAAAGGCGAACGGTCGCAACTGCATCGTGCACGCCAGCGCCGCCGGTTCGGCCCGCGCCGCCGGCGTGCCGACCCGGACCATGCCACCCGAGGCGATGCCGCGCGCCACGCCGGGCGCGCCCGAGCCGCTGGCGGCCGCACCAGCGCACGTCGAGGCACCGGCTGTGCTCGAATTCGACTGAGCGCCGGCTCAGCGGCGCAGCAGGAAATCAAGGTGCGAGCGCACCGCCGGCCACTCGGCAGCGGTGATGCTGTAGACGGCGGTGTCGCGCAATGCGCCGTCGGCGGTGCGCTGGTGGGCCCGCAGGATGCCGTCGAGCTGCGCCCCGAGGCGCTCGATCGCGCGCCGGCTCTGCGTGTTGAGGCGGTGGGTCCGGAACTCGACCGCGATGCACTCCAGCGTGTCGAATGCGTGGCCGAGCAGCAGCCGCTTGCACTCGGTGTTCAGCGCGCTGTGCTGCACGCGCCGCGCCAGCCACGTGCTGCCGATCTCGACCCGCAGGTTGAGCGCGTCGACATGCATGTAGGTCGTCATGCCGACCGGCGTGCCGGCGGCGTCGAGTACCGTGAACGGCAACATCGTGCCCGCAGCGCGAAGTGCCAGCCGGCGCCGGATCTCGGCGGCCATGCCTTCGGGTGACGGCACGCTGGTGTACCAGAGCTTCCAGAGTTCGCCGTCGCGCACCGCCTCGGCCAGCGCCGTCGCGTGCGCCGGCGTCAGCGGCTCGAGCGACGTGTGAACGCCGGTGAGCGTGACGGCGTCGGGCCACGGCATCGTGGACGCGCGGCGTGCGTTCAGCGGTTGTGGCGCTGCATGAAGACGAGCTTCTCGAACAGCGTCACGTCCTGCTCGTTCTTCAGCAGCGCGCCCACGAGCGGCGGCACCGAGACCTTGTCGTCCTTGCTCTGCAGCACTTCGAGCGGGATGTCCTCGGCCACCAGCAGCTTCAGCCAGTCGAGCAACTCCGACGTGCTCGGCTTCTTCTTCAGCCCGGGCAGGCCGCGCACGTCGTAGAAGGTCTTCATCGCCGCCCCCAGCAGCTCCTTCTTGAGACCGGGGAAGTGCACGTCGACGATGCGCTGCATCGTTTCGGCGTCGGGGAACTTGATGTAGTGGAAGAAGCAGCGCCGCAGGAAGGCGTCCGGCAACTCCTTCTCGTTGTTGGACGTGATGAAGACGACCGGCCGGTGGCGCGCCTTGACGAGCTCGCGCGTCTCGTAGACGTAGAACTCCATGCGGTCGAGCTCACGCAGCAGGTCGTTCGGGAACTCGATGTCGGCCTTGTCGATCTCGTCGATCAGCAGCGCGACCGGCTGTTCGGCCGTGAACGCCTGCCACAGCACGCCGCGCACGATGTAGTTGCGGATGTCGCGTACCTTCTGGGCGCTGTCGGCATCGGCCAGCTGGCTGTCGCGCAGCCGGCTGACCGCGTCGTACTCGTACAGCCCCTGCTGCGCCTTGGTCGTGCTCTTGACGTGCCACTGCAGCAGCGGCAGCCCGAGTGCCGCCGCCACCTCCTCGGCGAGCATCGTCTTGCCGGTGCCCGGTTCGCCCTTGACCAGCAGCGGGCGCTGCAGCGTCACCGCGGCGTTGACCGCGAGCATCAGGTCGGGCGTGGCGACGTATTGATCGGAACCCTGGAACTTCATCGTGGGGGTGTGCCGGCAAGAGGGGCGGCGGCCAGGCCGCGAGCCCGAGACGCCGCAGCAGCGGCGCGCGACCCAGTATATAAGCCGCCCGCGGCCCCCGACGCCTGCCGAACGGGGCGCGCCGCGCGCCGCGGCCCTGGGTCCGGGCCTCTCTATAATCGCGCGCCGTGGCGGCCCGGATCGGGCTGCGCCCGGCCGCCCTGGTCGCCTCCCCTGAACCCTCTGCCCGCTGCCCCGATGTTCAAGACGCCTGCCCTGCTGTTCGCCCTGGCCGCCTGCCTGCCTGCCGCCCACGCCCAGGACGCCGAAGCCGGTCGCCGCAAGGTCGCCTCGTGCATCGGCTGCCACGGCATCGTCGGCTACCAGGCGAGCTTTCCGGAAGTGCACAAGGTGCCGATGATTGCCGGCCAGGGCGCCAAATACATCGTCGCCGCGCTGACCGCGTACCAGAAGGGCGAGCGCAAGCACCCGACGATGCGCGCGATCGCCGGCTCGATGTCCGAGCAGGACATGGCCGACGTCGCCGCCTACTACGAACAGCTCGGCCAGGGCGGTGCGGCACTGGTGGAAGTGGCCGTGCGCGAACCGTCGGCCGAGGTGGCGGCACTGCTGACCAAGGGCGCGTGCGCATCCTGCCACGGCGCGAACTTCGCCAAGCCGATCGATCCCAGCTACCCGAAGATCGCCGGCCAACTGCCGGACTACCTGTACGTCGCGCTGAAGGCGTACCAGACGACCGGCAACCCGCAGGTCGGCCGCAGCAACGCGATCATGGGCGGCATTGCCAAGCCCTTCACGCACGCCGAGCTGAAGGCAATGGCAGGCTACCTCGGCTCCTTGCCCGGTCCACTGAAGACGGTGCCGGAGAGCAAGTTCCGCTGAGCCCCGGCGCCGGACGAATCGTCACGGCCGCCCCCGGTGGTTCCGGCCGGGTCGGCCGATGAGGGTTACCCCGCGCGCTGACCAGGCACGAGGCCTGCCTACACTGCGGGCACCTCACCCCGGCCCTCCAGGAGCCCGCATGATCAGACGTGTCCTCGCCGCGCTCGTCCTCAGCGCGATCGCCGTCGCCGCCCCGGCCCAGACCCTGCGCTGGGCCAGCCAGGGCGACCCGCAGACCATGGACCCGCACTCGCAGAACGAGTCCATGACCAACATGATGAATGGTCAGGTCTACGAGCGGCTGACGCTGCGTGACCGCCAGCTCGAAATCGTGCCGTCGCTGGCGACGTCGTGGGAGCAGACCGGCCCGCTGAGCTGGCGCTTCAAGCTGCGGCCGGGTGTCAAGTTCCACGACGGCAGCGCGCTCACGGCCGACGACGTCGTCTACTCGGTGCTGCGTGCCAAGGAGTTGACGTCGCAGGTCAACGTCTACGCCAACGCGGTCGGCATGCCGAAGGCGATCGACCCGCTGACGGTGGAGTTCACGCTCGACAAGGTCAACCCGATCTTCCTGCAGCACATCGACGCGCTCTGGATCATGAGCAAGTCCTGGAGCGAGAAGAACAAGGTCACCAAGCCGCTCGACTTCAAGAACAAGGAGGAGAGCTTCGCGTCGTTCAACGCCAACGGCACCGGGCCGTACATGCTGGTCAGCCGCGCGCCCGGCATCAAGACCACCTACAAGCGCAACCCCAACTGGTGGGGCAAGTTCGACGGCAATGTGCAGGAGATCGTCTACACGCCGATCGGCAACGACGCGACCCGGCTGGCGGCGCTGGTCTCCGGCGAGATCGACTTCGTGCTCGATCCGGCGCCGCGCGACGTGCTGCGGCTGCGCACCACGGCCGGCGTCAAGATCATCGACGGCCCCGAGAACCGGATCGTCTTCATCGGCATGGACCAGGGGCGCGACAAGCTGCTGTACGGGAACGTGCCTGGCGACAAGAACCCGTTCAAGGACGTGCGCGTTCGGCGCGCGCTGTACCACGCGATCGACATCGAGACGATGAAGACCAAGCTGATGAACGGGCAGAGCTTCCCCACCGGCGGCGTGACACCGTCGCCGCAGGGCAGCTACAACGACCCGCAGGTCGAAGGCCGTCTGCCCTTCGACCTCGCGAAGGCCAGGGCGCTGATGGCCGAGGCCGGCTACGCCAACGGCTTCGAGATCACGCTCGACTGCCCGAACAACCGCTACATCAACGACGAGGAGATCTGCATCACGCTGGCGACGATGTGGGCCAAGATCGGCATCAAGGTCAAGGTCAACGCGATGCCGCGCGCGACCTACTTCGCCAAGCTCGACAAGCTCGACACCAGCATGTACATGCTCGGCTGGGGCGGCGCCGTGACCGACGCCGAGACCACGATGACGCCGGTGCTGCGCAACCGCGGCGAAAAGGGCGTGGGGTACTACAACTACGGCGACGCGCGCGACGACACGTTCGACGCGCTGGCGGCCAAATCCAGCGTCGAGGCCGACCCGGCCAAGCGCAAGGAACTCGTCATCGCCGCGCTGCGCGAGTACACCTCGCAGGCGCACATCCTGCCGCTGCACCGCCAGGTGATTCCGTGGGCCGCACGCACGAACGTCGAGGCGGTGCACCGGGCCGACAACTGGCTCGAGGTGGGCTGGGTCACGCTCAAGTGAATCGTCGCCGTCGGTGGGTCAGCGGCCCGCGGCGCGCCACGGCCCTTCGATCACGAGCGTCAGCCCGGGCGTCTGCAGGTTGACGAACAGGAAGCGGCCGTCGGGTGAACTGCATGCGCCGCAGAACTCGCTGCTGTTGAACAGGTTGCGCGCGAACGTGAACAGCGTGCCGTCGGCCTCGATACCGACGAGGCCATTCCCGCCGCCGCCGTCTTCGCACAGCAGCAAGCGGCCGTCAGGCGCGGCGCCGACGTTGTCCGGCCCGTCCAGCAACGCCCGGTCGCTCGACTCCGCGACCAGCGTCACCTGGCCGGCGCCCGGATCGAGCGCGAACACCTGACCGGCGCCGGCGTCCCCGCCGGAGGTGCTGACGAGCGTGATGCGGTGGTCATCGGTGCCACGGGGGCCACCGGCCCACAGCCCTTCGCCGCGCGAGAAGCGCGCCGCACCCCGCGCCTGCGCCTGCGCGCGCACGTCGTCAGTGGTGGGGTCCGGTTCGTCGATCGCCACCCAGTCCACCGCCAGCGGCCGGCCGAGCATCGATCGCAGGCCGCGCGCCGTGTCGACCGAATGACCGCCGCCGTCGCGCAGCCGCAGCGCCTGCAGTGCACCGCCCGCGTGCAGCCGGCCCGGTTCACGCGGCAGGTAGCGGTACAGACAGCCGTCGGCCCGGTCCTCCGACAGGTAGACCGCTCCGCTGACCGGATCGACCGCGGCCGCCTCGTGGCGGAAGCGTCCCATGCCGACGATCGGCCGCGCCTCGACGGGACCCGCGGCTGCCGCCGGCAGCTCGAAGACATAACCGTGGCGGCGCGCATAACGTCCGCCACTGTCCTGCGGGGTCGCGACCGACTCCTCGCAAGTCAGCCAGCTGCCCCAGGGCGTGGGGCCGCCGGCGCAGTTGTTGTCGGTGCCGCCCAGCGAGGCGTGGTCGCGCCGCAATGTCCCGTCGGCGTCGACCAGCAAGGTCGTCGTGCCGCCAATCGCTTGCGGGTCCCACTTCAGCGCCGCGGGCACCCGCACGCCGTCGGCGTCGCCGTGGTGCACCGCACCGCGGCGCAACTCGTGGTTGCGCACCAGCAGCGTCGTGCCCGGCCGCGGACCGGCGAACGCGGCCATGCCGTCGTGCGCGCCTGGCACCCGCTGGCCGTCACTCATCGTCATGCCGGTACACGACAGCACGCGATAGCGGAAACCTTGCGGCAGCGCCAGCAGCGGCACGCCGCGCAGGTCGTAGGCCACCGTCGAGGGGGCATCGGCACGCATGACGCGCAGCGCATCGCTGTTGAGCGGCAGGGCCGGGGCGAGCGGCCCGTAGCCGGGGTGTTCCGCCGCGGTGGCGGATCGTGGCGTCAGACTGGCGGCCCACAGCGGAGCGCTCGCGCCGCCGACGAGCCAAGGCACGACGCGGCGGCGGGCCAGCGCCATCGCCACCGTCCGACTCAGTCCGGCGCGCGCCGCAGCGCCGACTTGGGCCGGAACGCGCTCACCACCGCAGGGTCGGTCTCGAAGTAGGGCCCGCCGATCAGGTCGATGCAGTACGGCACCGCGGCGAAGATGCCGGGCACCGGAGGCGTCGCCTGCGGCAGCCCCTGCAGGGTTTCAGCGATCGACTTCGGCTGGCCGGGCAGGTTGATGATCAGCGCGCGCCCGCGGATCACCGCCACCTGGCGCGACAGGATCGCCGTCGGCACGAATGCGAGCGAGATCTGGCGCATCTGCTCGCCGAAACCGGGCATCGTCCGGTCGGCCACCGCCAGCGTCGCCTCCGGCGTGACGTCGCGCGGCGCCGGGCCGGTGCCGCCGGTGGTCAGCACCAGGTGGCAGCCGGCGACGTCGACGAGTTCGCGCAGCGCCGCACTGATGCCCTCCTGCTCATCGGGGATCAGCCGCGTCTGCCAGGCGATCGGATTGCGCAGCGCGGTCGTGAGCCAACCCTGCAGCGCCGGCAGGCCCTTGTCCTCGTAGACGCCACCGGCGGCGCGGTCGCTCACCGACACGAGGCCGATGCGAACCGGGTCGAATGGGCAGGCACCGGTCGTCATGTCGGCTCGGCGATGAAGGGGCGCAGGAACTGGAACAGCTCGCGGTGGCTGCGCGGCTGGCGCCCGCCTTCGACGAGGTCGGGCACGTCGCGCCGTGCCGCCCGCACCAGGCTGCGCAAGTGCTGGCCGTCACAGTCGGCGTGTTCGGCGAGCCAGCGGGTCAGTGAGTCGTCGTCCGCGATTAGCGCCGCGCGCCAGCGCTCCGCCTCGTGCAGACGCCAGGTGTCGTGCGCTGAACCCAGCGTGGCCGCGGCCACCGCCTCGCGCAGGGGTTCGGCATCCGCGCTGCGCATCAGCTTGCCGACGTACTGCAACTGGCGCCGCCGGCCCTCATGCGAGCGCGTGCGACGGTAGGCCTGCAGGGCATCGCGCAGCGACTCGGGCATCTCCACGCCGGCCAGCCGGTCCGCGGACAGCTCACTCAGCTCCAGCCCGAGCTTCTGCAGCGCGCGGGCTTCGGCCTTGAGCACGGTCTTGCTCGGCGAGGTGTCGTCGTCTGGGCCGTCGCCGTAGTGGGTGTCGATGCCGCGGTGCGGCGCTGCGCGAGGGGGCATGCGGGAGGCGGGAGGGCAGTGGGCCGGGTGAGTGGCCAGCAGGCCGGGTGACGGAGAACGAGTAGGAGCCCGGAGGCGCCTCGTATCATAGTGGGCTCGCCTCTTTCACCGGCCCCGCCATGTCCTCCGCTTCCGCCGACCACGGCTTCGCGTACTCGCGTGCGCAGTTCCAGCAGATCGTCGACGACGTGCTGGAGCGCGCGCGCGCGCTCGGCGCCAGCGACGCCGGCGCGGAGGTGTCCGAAGGTGCCGGGCTCTCGGTATCCGTGCGCCTGGGCGAGATCGAGAACGTCGAGCGCAACCGCGACAAGTCGCTCGGCGTCAGCGTCTACCTGGGGCAGCGGCGCGGCAACGCCAGCACCTCCGACTTCTCGAGCACGGCGCTCGCGCAGACGGTTCGCGCGGCCTACGACATCGCGCGCTTCACCGCCGAGGACCCGGCGGCCGGGTTGCCGGATGCCGCTGACCTGGCCGGCGCCGACGACGTGGCGCGCGACCTGGACCTGTTTCATCCGTGGGCGATCGACGCCGCCGGCGCCGTGGTGATTGCACAGCGCTGCGAGGCCGCGGCGCGGGCGGTGGACCGCCGCATCACGAACTCGGAAGGCGCCGGGGTTTCGGCCCAGCAGTCCCATTTCTGGGCCGGCAACAGCCGCGGCTTCCGCGGCGGCTACCCCGGGTCGCGTCACACGATCTCGGTGGCCCCGATTGCCGGTCGCGGGTCGGGCATGCAGCGCGACGCCTGGTACACGTCGATGCGCGATGCCGCCGACCTCGCGACACCGGAGGCCGTCGGCCGCTACGCTGCCGAGCGGGCGCTCGCACGACTGAAGTCGCGCCGCGTGCCCACGGCCGAGCTGCCGGTGCTGTTCGAATCGTCGCTCGCGGCGGGGTTGCTGGGCGCCTACGTGCAGGCCACGTCCGGCGGGGCGCTGTACCGCAAGGCCAGCTTCCTGCCCGACAGCCTCGGCCAGTCGGTGTTCGCCGACCACATCGACATCGACGAGGACCCGCACCGGCTCAAGGGCAAGGCGAGCGCGCCGTTCGACGACGAAGGGGTGCGCACCCGTGCGCGCCGGGTCGTCGATGCCGGCATCGTGCAGGGCTACTTCCTGTCGAGCTACTCCGCGCGCAAGCTCGCGCTGCACACGACGGGTCACGCCGGCGGCTCACAGAACCTGACCCTGACGAGCCGCCTCACCGGCCCCGGCGATGACCTGCCGGCGATGCTGCGCCGTCTGCACCGCGGCCTGTTCGTGACCGAGTTGATGGGGCAGGGCGTCAACATGGTCACCGGCGACTACTCGCGCGGCGCGGCCGGTTACTGGGTCGAGCGCGGGCGCATCGTGCACCCCGTGCACGAGGTGACGATCGCGGGCAACCTGCGCGACATGCTGCGCGGCATCGTGCACGTCGGCGCCGACGCGTACACCCAGGGCGGAAAGACCGTCGGCTCGGTGCTGGTCGAGCGCATGAAGCTGGCCGGCGATTGACGCGCCGACCGCGCATTCGCGGGCCGGCCGCAGGCACGGCGGGGGAAAACCCGCCCGTGAGGCAAATTGGCTCTCCCTAGAATCTGTAGTTGTCTTTCCCTTCTCACCAGCAGGAGTTCTCGGATGGAGCGTCGTTCCTTTGTTCACGGTGCCGGCATCGCGGGCGTGCTCGCCGCCGGGGTTGCACCCGCAGTACATGCCCAGGCCGCTATCCGCTGGCGACTTGCGTCGAGTTTCCCGAAGTCGCTGGACACCATCTTCGGCGCCGCCGAGGACATGGCCAAGCGGGTGCATGACAGCACCGGCGGTAAGTTCCAGATCAGTGTGCACGCGGCCGGCGAGTTGCTGCCCGCGTTCGGCAACGTCGACGGTGTGCAGCAGGGCACGGTCGAGATGGCCCACACGGCGCCGTACTACTTCTTCGGCAAGAGCGAGGTCTTTGCGCTCGGCTGCGCGATCCCGTTCGGGCTCAACCAGCGGCAGATGAACGCCTGGTACCTCGAGGGCAACGGCAGCAAGCTGATGCGCGAGTTCTACGCCGACTTCAACATCATCAACTTCCTCGGCGGCAACACCGGCGCGCAGATGGGCGGCTGGTGGCGCAAGGAGATCAAGTCCCTGGCCGACGTGAAGGGCACTAAGTTCCGCATCGGCGGCTTCGGCGGCAAGATCTTCGAGCGCATCGGCGGCGTACCGCAGAGCATCCCGGGCGGTGAGATCTACCAGGCGCTCGAGAAGGGCACCATCGACGCCGCCGAGTGGGTCGGCCCGTACGACGACGAGAAACTCGGCTTCAACAAGGTCGCGCCCTTCTACGCCTACCCGGGATGGTGGGAAGGCGGGCCGCAGCTGGACTTCTACTCCAACACCAAGGCCTACGCCGCGTTGTCCGCCGAGTACAAGTCGATCCTGGAGTCTGCCTGCGTCGAGGCCGCCACCGGAATGGTCGCCAAGTACGACTACCGCAACCCGGCGGCCCTCAAGCGCCTGGTCGGTGGCGGCGCCAAGCTGTTCCGCTTCCCGAAGGACATGATGGAAGCGGCGTTCAAGGCGTCGAACGACATCTACGCCGAGCTGAACGACAAGAACCCGGTGTGGAAGAAGATCTTCGCCGACTTCTCCACCTATCGCCGCGACAGCAACCTCTGGTTCCGCTTCACGGAAGCCGGCTTCGACGATTTCATGCAGCAGCAGCGCCTCTGAACGGTCTGCTCCGACAAGACAGGGCCCCGCCTCGGCGGGGCCTTTTTCATGGGCGACGCAAGGCAGTGCGTTCGGATGCCGTCGCGGACGTCGCCGCAGCGCGCGCCGCCCGCGCCTACTTCTTGTCGCCCTTGACGGCGTCGAGCAGGTCCTTCATCGGATCGTAGGCCTCCGGTTCGGAGGCCGATCCACGCGCGGCGTCGGAGGCGCGCGAGTCCATCGCGCTGCGCCCGGCGTCGCGCAGCGTTTCCAGCGCATCCTCGGCGTTGAGCTGCACGCCCTTGTCGATGCCGCCGGTAACGAGGTTCGGATACAGCACCACCGCGGTGACCATGATCAGCTGCAGCACGATGAAGGCGATCGACCCCTTGTAGATCTGCCCGGTCGTGACGGCCGGGATCTTCGCGCTGGTGATGCGGTCGACGTAGTCGCTCCGGGCGGCCACGCTGCGCAGGTAGAACAGCGCAAAGCCGAACGGCGGGGTCAGGAACGAGGTCTGCATGTTCATCGCCAGGATGACGCCGAACCAGACCAGGTCGAT
>JBDTUO010000061.1:0-10568 GCA_040007675.1 Rubrivivax sp. | reverse complement strand
CACGACCGGGCGGCGGCCGAAGCTGTCGGCCAGCGCGCCGTGGAACAGGTTCATCAGCGCGAAGCCGAACAGGTAGCTCGACAGCGTCTGCTGCATCTCCAGCGGCGTCGCGCCGAGCGACCCCGCGATGCCGTCGAATGCCGGCAGGTAGGTGTCGATCGAGAACGGACCGACCGTCGCGAGGCAGGCGAGCAGCGCGGCCAGCGTCCAGCGCTTTCCGCGCCAGAGGGTGGCGGCTTGGGGGTGCATCGGGTCGAGGAAGCCCTCAGTGTAGGCGCGGGCAAGCGCCCGGTGATTGAATCGGGCATGACCCTGCGACGTCGCCCTCTGCTCCTGCAGGCCCTCGGTGCCGCCGCCACGCTGGGCGCGCCGGCGCTCGTCGCCGCGGCCGCCAGCACGCTGTTGCCGCCGATGACCGACGGCCCGTTCTATCCGGCACCGCGCTGGCGCGACCGGCCCGGTGGGTCACGCGACTGGGATGCGGACCTGACGCGGGTGGCCGGCGCCGCAGCGCCGGCGCGCGGTGACCACCTGGCGCTGGCGCTGACACTGGCCGACGCCCGCGGGCGCGTGATCGACGGCGCCGAGGTCGAGATCTGGCAGTGCGACACGCTCGCGGCTTACCGCCACCCACGCGTCGCGGCCGACGCCGGGCGATTCGACCCGGGGTTCCAGGGCTTCGGCAGCGCGCGCAGCGGGCGCGACGGTGGCGTTCGTTTCCGCACCATCCGGCCGGTGCCGTATCCGGGCCGCACGCCGCACATCCACGTCAAGCTGCGGCACCCGAGCTTCGGCGAAACGACTTCGCAACTCTTCGTCGCCGGCGACCCGGGCAACGCGGGGGATTTCCTGTGGCGCCAGCTCGATGCGACGGCGCAGCAGGCGCTGGCCATGGTGCTCCAGCCCGCACCGTCCGCACCGGCCGCTGCGGGCGGCGACCCGGCGCTGCGCTGGGTCGTGCAGCACGACCTGCGCCTGCCGGGCTGAGCAGACGACGCCCGCGGCGCGCAACGTCCCAGGGCGCGTGCTGGAAAAAGTGTGAAGCAGACCGATAGGCCGGATTCTGTGCGCCGGTGCCTGCGTGAGCAGGTCCGTGCGTGACCGCCATTCCTCTGGGCCGGGAGTCGCCCCCCGGCTCGGTGCCACCTACCCGCCGGCTCCGCGGAGCCACGTCAACGCCGGCCTACTTGGTGTTGCTGCGCGCAGAGATTGCCCGTTTCACCCGGCCCTGGCAGCTGCGCCGCCAGTCCCGTGTCCCGCTTTCGCGGTCCACCCGTCCCGAGCCCTTTTTGTAAGGGGAACTTTGCAAGCCGGCTTGCGCCGTCTTGCAGGTCCGGACGACCGACTCGTCTCTGTTGCTCTGATCCTCGCCTCGCGGCGGAGAGCCGTTAGCTCCTGCGCTGCCCTGTGCAGTCCGGACCTTCCTCCAGTGCCGTGTTTCCACGCTCGCACCAGCGGCGGTCTGGCCTGCTTCACGGCACCATTGTCCCACCCGGGACGCCCTCCCCGCTACGCCTTGGCATCGGTCGGCATCACCGGCATGATCCTGCTGCCGATATCGGCGCGCCGGCGCGTTCGTTCCGCCCGGCGCGCTGGACCGCCACTCCGAAGGCGCCACACGAGCGTCCCGCGTGCCACGATCGACGACGTGCGGCAGGCTGCCCCGCTCTCACCCGGCGTTCGTCACCAGGGCCACGCCGCCTTGATGGTGCGGGCATCGACGCTGCCGTTGGCCTTGACGATCTCCTGACTGGTCTGCACGTTCACGAAGTCGTGCGAGACGATGTTCACCGGCATCCGGGTGCTGCCATGGGGTAGCGCCAGCAGGTCGGTCATCAGCGTGCCAGTCGCGGCGTGGGTACCGCCGGCCGCTTCCGTGTTGGCCTTGATGTCGCCGCCACCGGTCATCTGCTTGCGGAGGCTGCGCTGCGTGAGTTGCCAGTAGGCGAAACACAGGTGGCCGTCAGTGGCGTGGTTCAGGTGACGGGTGGCCGCGGTCACCGTTGCCGTCTTGACGGTTTGCGTATCCGGGCTGTCCGCATACGTGCCGCAACAAGCGACATGCGCCGTCGAGGCGATGTCCTTGCTGTACAGGAACAGCCAGTTGCTGTAGTCGGGGAGCGAGGCGTACTTGTGGAACTTCTCGTCGAAGATCAGCGCCACCCTGCTGCGCAGCGCCGATATCGGCGTATTGCCCAGCTTCGCAGTGATGTTGGGCGTGATGTGCTGAAGAATGTTTCCTCGATTCAGCTTGGTCTTGTCGTCCAGATAGTATTTGATCTCCTTCAGAACCTTCTTCGGCTCCGGGCAATGCGAAAAACGAACGACGATGAACTCGGATCGCGTCGAGGGCTTGGTCACGAAACTGATGGCCTGGTCCAGGATCTGTTCAATGCTGGCGCCATAGCCGCCGAGGCCGGGAGACTGCAGCAATCCCTTGGCGATGGCGCCTTCCTGGAAGGCCGGAACGTGCGCGGCCCTCAGTTTCATCTTGTGCCCGTCCAGGGGCGCCGGCCGCAGGCTCTTCTCCGACGGCGCCCACCGGGTGGGCGTCTTGAACATCCGGATGTCAAACCACCGCGAGCCGGCCTTGGCCTGTTCCCTGATGTCGCCGAGCTGCGCCGCAATGCTCGATACCGGCATGAAGGTGTTGGTGACCCGAACGTTGGTCGTGGCAGGACTGGCCCAGACGCCGGCGTCATGAGAGCCAGGCATCACGATCTCGTTCAGGAGCGTGTTGTCGGCAATGTTGGACATCCAGTCTTTGATCGCCACCAATTTCCGCTCCCTGATCGCCCATCACGACCCCACCGAACGGGCGGCGAGCCGAGGCGCGATTGACAATAGCACGCGCCCCGGACGTTCGCTGCGTGCGACTCGCTCATCGACGGTCGCGATGCCGGCCTCGCTTCGCAGACGGCAACGCAGCCTGACCCGGGAATCTGCTGCACTGCGGTCAGTGCGCGCCGCGGCACAGGGCCTTCAACCGCCCTCGGTTCGCCGGACCGTCGAAACGCCGATAGCGCGTACGCAGGCGGCCTGCGTTCAGGCGCGCCGTGGCTGGTTAAGCGCGCGGATCCGGTCCTCGATCGGCGGATGGGTCGACAGCAGCGCCATCACGCCGGCCTTGCCGCTGATGCCCATCGCCTCGACCGTCTGCGGCAACGCGCCGGGCTTCAGTCCGCCCAGGCGCTGCAGCGCGTTGATCATCGGCTGCGGGCGCCCGATCAGCGCCGCCGAACCGGCATCGGCGCGGAACTCGCGCCGGCGCGAGAACCACGCGACGACCATTGCCGCCAGCAGCCCCAGCACCATGTCGAGCACGATCGTGCTCGCGTAGTAGCCGATGCCCAGCCCGCGCTCGTTGCGCAGCAGCACGCGGTCGACGAAGTAGCCGATCACGCGCGACAGGAACACGACGAAGGTGTTCATCACGCCCTGGATCAGCGTCAGCGTCACCATGTCGCCGTTGGCCACGTGCGAGACCTCGTGGCCGATCACGGCCTCGGCCTCCTCGCGGGTCATGCCCTCGAGCAGCCCGGTCGAGACGGCGACGAGCGCGCTGTTCTTGAACGCACCGGTGGCAAAGGCGTTCGGCGCCCCTTCGTAGACCGCGACCTCCGGCATGCCGATGCCGGCCTTGGTCGAGAAACGCTCGACCGCGGCGACGATCCAGCGCAGATTGGGGTCCTGCGTGTCGTTGATGACCTGGGCGCGTGTGCTCCACTTGGCCATGCGCTTGCTCATCAGCAGCGAGATGATGGCGCCGCCGAAACCGATGACCGCAGCAAAACCGAGCAGCTGCCCGAGGTTCAGGCCGTTGGCGGTCAGCCACTGGTTGACGCCGAACAGGCTGGCGACCACGCCCAGCACGAGCATCACGGCCAGGTTGGTGACGAGGAACAGGGCGATTCGCATCATGGTGATGTCGGGGCGCGCCGGGCGCGGCTCAGGTGGCTGCAGACCGCCTGCATGTTAGGGCCGTCCGCCTGCAATCAAGGGCCGGCGCGGCTATGCCTTGAGCCGCACGCGGTTCGGCTGCGTCGTCGGCAGCAGCTCGAAACGATCCGGGTGGGCACCGAGCACGCGGGTCGATGAACCGCTGCGGCTCAGCAGCCCGGCCTCGCGCAGGCGTTCGGCCGCGACGCGCAGTTCCACCGTCTGGCCCCGCTCGAGCTCGGGCATCGCCCGCAGGATGCGGCCCACACGCTCGGCGAGCGCCGCGGCGTCGCCCGGCGTCGCACGGGCGGCCGGGGCCGAAGGCGCGGCGGCGGCACCGGCAGCGGCACCGGCAGCGGCACCGGCAGCGGGAGCTGCTGCGGGCTTCGGCGCGGCAGCGGCGCGCCGGCGTGAGGTCTTGCGCGCAGCCGGTGCAGGAGCCGCCGCGGCCGCGCCCTGGGTAGCAGGGGACGCGGGCGCGGTCGACGCGCTGCCGCTGCGGGCCGCGGCGCTGCTGCCCCGCCCGCGCCGCGCGGACAACGGCGCAGCGGCTCCCTTGTCGGCGCCC
Source organism: Rubrivivax sp. (assembly GCA_040007675.1). GTDB lineage: Bacteria > Pseudomonadota > Gammaproteobacteria > Burkholderiales > Burkholderiaceae_C > Rubrivivax. The sequence continues at coordinate 6,061 of JBDTUO010000061.1, read as the reverse complement.
GCAGTGTCATCGTCAGCCACTGCCGCCGTCCGGCGCGAACGCGCCGACGGGCGGGGCGCCGGGGGCGGTCGCGCCGACGCCGTGCGTGCCGCCGTGCCGCCCTTGCTGCGGTGCTCCAGCACCGTGAACGCGTCGTACACCGTGCGCGTCTCGTCGCCCGTCTTGCCGGCCTGGCCGATGCCGATCACGCGGCAGCCCTTCTCGCGCAGCCGCGCGACGAGCGGCGCGAAGTCGGAGTCCGACGACGCGATCGCCACCAGCGCCGGCCGCTCGGCGTGCACGAGATCGATGGCGTCGACCGCGAGTGCGATGTCGGTCGAGTTCTTGCCGGTCGCCAGGTTGACGATCGGCCGGATCCCCAGGCGCTTGAAGGCGGCCTGGTGCTTCAGCGCGCTCTCGGCAGTGCCGTAGGCACGCCGCACGTGCAGGGCACCATGCTCCTCCAGCATCAGCGCCACCGCCTGTTCCATGACGTCGATCGAGACATTGTCGGCATCGATCAGCAGCATGATCGTCGTGGTCGTGGTGTTCATGTCGTCAGGCTCCAGGCCAGTGTCTCCCCCGCGCGCAGGGGCGTGATCGTCGCGTCGCCGAAGGGCAGCGTGTGCGGCAGCGTGCGCGGGATGCGCTGCAGCGTGATGCGGCCGAGGTTGCGCGGCAGGCCGTAGAAGTCCGGACCGCGAAAACTCGCGAAGGCCTCCAGCCGGTGCAGCGCACCGGCGGCTTCGAAGGCCTCGGCGTACAGCTCCAGCGCCGCCGGCGCCGTGTAGCAACCGGCACCGCAGACCGACTGCTCCTTCAGCGCCGACGCATGCGGCGCGCTGTCGGTGCCGAGGAAGAAGCGCGGGCTGCCGCCGGTGGCCGCGTCGACCAGCGCCTGGCGGTGCAGTTCACGCTTGAGCACCGGCAGGCAGTACCAGTGCGGCCTCAGCCCACCGATGAACAGCGCGTTGCGGTTGTACAGCAGGTGGTGCGCGGTGATCGTCGCCGCGGTCGGGCCATCGGCGTCGCGCACGTAGTGCACGGCCTCGCGCGTCGTGACGTGCTCGAACACGACCTTCAGCGCCGGAAAGGCCTGCCGCAGCGGCCGCATCACGCGGTCGATGAAGACAGCCTCGCGGTCGAAGACGTCGATGTCGGGGTCGGTCACCTCCCCGTGCACCAGCAGCGGCAAGCCCTCGCGCTGCATCGCCTCGAGCGTTGCATGCGTGCGGCGCAGGTCGGTCACCCCGGCGTCGCTGTTCGTCGTCGCGCCGGCCGGGTAGAGCTTCAGCGCGACCACTCCCGCCGCCTTCGCACGCACGATCTCGTCGGGCGCGGTGGTGTCGGTGAGGTACAGCGTCATCAGCGGCTCGAAGTCGGCGCCCGGTGCGCCGGCGGGAGGGCGCGCGCCGAGGATGCGCTCGCGGTAGGCCAGGGCCAGCGCGGTGGTCGTCACCGGCGGTCTGAGGTTCGGCATCACGATCGCACGCGCAAACTGCGCGGCACTCGCCGGCAGCACCGCCGCGAGCGCCATGCCGTCGCGCAGGTGCAGGTGCCAGTCGTCGGGGCGGGTCAGCGTCAGCGTGGCCGGCGTGCTCATGCGCTTCATTCTCGCATCCGGCCACGCGCCGGCTATGCGCGAAACGCGCCGCCGCGGCCGCGTTCAGTGGCCGAGGATCTTTGCCGAACCCTCGATCATCGCGCAGCGTTCGCCTCGTTCTGCAGGTGATCCCACAGCGCCTGCGCGCCGGGCTTGCTGTGGCGCACCGCGGTCGGGCGCTCGCGGTAGATGCGCACTTCCATCGTCAGCTCCAGACCGTGCTCGGCCGCGGCCGGCACGAGGCGGCGCGCGCGCAGGTCCTTGCGCACCGAGCTGGCGGGCAGGAACGCGACGCCGTGCCCCTCGAGCGCCATCGCCTTCAGGCCCTCTGCCATGTCGGTCTCGTAGACGGTGTCGAGCGCCGCATCGGCGCCGGAGGCCTTCAACATCGTCTCCACGAGGCCTGCCATGTAGGCCCCGGACCCGTAAGCGAGAAACGGCACCCGCTCGCCCGCGCGCGCCGGCAGCGAGTAGCGTGGCCGGCCGTCACTGTCCGGCCGCGCGTACGGCGCCAGCGTCTCGCTGCCGAGCGTCAGCGTCTCGTAGCGGTCCGGGTGCAGCGGCAGCGGCTGCGACGGGTGGTGGTAGGCGATCAGCAGGTCGCAGCCGCCTTCGGTCAGGCGCAGCACGGCATCGTGCACGTTGAGCGCGATCAACCGGCTGCGCAGGCCGACGAAGCGCGTGCGCAGCCCCATCAGCCACTGCGGAAAGAAGGTGAACGCCAGCGTGTGCGGCAGCGCGAACTCGATCGTGTCCTGCCCCGCCCCCTGGTGGCTGCGCATCATGTTGCGCGCGGTCTGCAGCGCGCCCAGCACTTCCAGCGCCTGGTCGCGCAGCGTCTCGCCGGCGGGCGTCAGGCGGGTCGGGTACGACGAACGATCGACGAGGTCCAGCCCGGCCCAGGCTTCGAGCGCCTGGATCCGGCGCGAGAACGCCGGCTGTGTGACGTGACGCAACTGCGCCGAACGCGAGAAGCTGTGCGTCTCCGCCAGACTGATGAAGTCCTCGAGCCACTTGGTCTCCACGGCGCGCGAGTCTACGCGACGCCGTTTGCCGGCCCGGTCGGTGCGGCGCGGCCCGGGCGCAGGCCCACAATGGCCCGCATGGCACTTCGCCGCTCGATCATCGTCGCACCGATCGCCGTCGCGCTGGCCGCCGCGGCCCTGTGGTTCGGCTTCGGTCGCGCGCCCGCGGCGCCGGCGGTGGCGGTGCAGTCGGCGCCGCTGGTGCGAACGCTGCAGTTCAGCGGTCGCGTCGCTACCCGATCGCGGGTGGAGGTCGGCAGCACCGTCACCGGCCGCGTGGCGACGGTGCTGGTGCGCGAAGGGCAGACCGTCATCGTGGGCCAGCCACTCGTGCAGCTGGAGGATGCCGAGTGGCGCGCCGCCCTCGCGCAGGCCGAGGCTGGCGCGCGGCAGGCGACGGCGCGCCTGGCCGGACTGCAGGACACCGGGCTCGACGCCGCCGCAGCCGGCGTCGCGCAGGCCGATGCGCAGGTGCACGCCGCCGAGGCCGACGTGCGCCGCACGCGGGATCTGGTGGCGAAGGGATTCCTGAGCGCCGCAAGGCTGGACGAGGTCGAGCGGGCCGCCGCGGTGGCGCGCGCCCAGCGCGACGGCGCCGACGCGCAGCGCCGCGGACTGGACCGCAGCGGCAGCGAGATCGTGCAGGCGCGCGCGCAACAGACCTTGTCACGGGCTGCCGTCGACGCCGCGCGGGAGCGACTCGCGCAGGCGACGGTGCGCGCGCCGTCCGCGGCGCGCGTGTTGTCGCGCGAGGTCGAGCCGGGGCAGATCGTGCAACCCGGGCGCGCGCTGCTGATGCTGGCGCTGGACGGGCCGGTGGAGCTGGCGGCCCAGGTCGACGAGCGCTTCCTCGAGGAGTTGCGCCTGGGCCAGTCGGCGAGCGTGCGCGCTGACGCCTTTCCGGCCGCGCGCTTCACGGCGCGGCTGCAGCGCATCGCGCCACGCGTCGACGCCCAGCGCGGCTCGATCGAACTGCGGTTCGAGCTGCCGACCGTGCCGGCGTTCCTGCGCGAAGACATGACGCTGTCGCTGGAGGTGACGACCGCCGAGCGGGAACGCACGCGGGTGCTGCCGCTGGCCGCGCTGCGCGGCGGCGCCGCCGGCGCGGACGACGATCGCGACCAGGTCTGGGTCGTGCACGAGGGCCGCGTGCAACCGCGCCCGGTGCGCGTGGGCCTGCGCACGCTGCAGGCGGTCGAGGTGCTGGACGGCCTGAGCGACGGCGAGCAGGTGCTCGTCGGGCCGGCGCCGGCGCCTGGCCAGCGGGTACGCACGATCGCCTACGACCCCGCGGCGGCGCCGGCCGGCAGCGGCAGCGAGGCCGGTGCGGCGATCAGCAACGCGATGGGACGCTGAGCGCGTGACCGCCCACCGCCAGCCCCGCGGCCCCCGCCGGAGCGCCGCGATGAGGCCCGCGATGATGGGCTTCGAGAGCCGACTCGCGCTGCGCTTCCTGCTCGAGGGCCGAATGCAGTCGCTGCTCATCATCGTCGGCGTGGCTGCCGGCGTCGCGGTGGTCGCCTACATCTCGGCGCTGATCAGCGGCCTGCAGGCCAACACGCTGGAGAAGACGCTGGGCGCGCAGGCGCACATCAGCATCCGCGCCGCCGACGACGCAGTGCGACCAGCGCGCGAGGCCGCACCGGGCGAGCGACGGCTCGCGCGCACCCAGCCGCGCGAGCAGCGCCCGCGTTCGATCGCGGACTGGCCGGCGCTAATGGTGGCGCTGGAGGCGCGCCCTGAGGTCGCGGCCGTGTCGCCGATGGTCTCTGCCGCCGGCCTCGGGCTGCGCGGCGAGGCGACGCAGGCGATTGCGCTGGTGGGTGTCGATCTCGACCGCTACGACCGCATCGTCCAGCTGCGCCGCAAGATCGTCGCCGGCAGCGCACGGTTGGGGCCCGGCGAAGCGATGCTGGGGCGCGAACTGGCCGACGACCTGGGCCTGACGGTCGGCGACCGCATGTCGATCGTCACCGGCAGCGGCGCCGGCAGCGTCAGCGAGGTGGTGCGCGTGACGGCGCTCGTCGACCTGGGGGTACGCGAGCTGAACCGGCGCACCGTCTACGTGCCGCTGCGCAGCGCGCAGAGCATGGTCGGGCTGCCCGGCGGCGCGACCAGCCTCGACCTGCGTCTGTACGACGTGTGGGCCGCGGGCACGCTGTCGGCGTCGCTCGCGGCCCAGCTGCCGTTCGAGGTCGAAGGCTGGCAGCAGGCCAACGCGCAGCTGGTGTCGGCGCTGAACGCGCAGTCGCTCAGCACCGGCATCATCCGCGGAGTGGTCGCGGTCGTCGTCGTGCTCGGCATCGCCAGCGTGCTCGTGGTGTCGGTGGTGCAGAAGCAGCGCGAGATCGGCATCCTGCGCGCGATGGGCGCCACCCGCGGGCAGGTGCAGCGCGTATTCCTGCTCCAGGGAGCGATCGTCGGTGCACTGGGTTCGACGCTCGGCGTGCTGCTGGCGGTCGGGCTGATCGCCGCGTTCACGCGCTTCGCGCGCGGCAGCGACGGCTTGCCGCTGTTCGCGATCGGGCTGCCGGTGGGGCTCGCGCTGCAGGTCGCGCTCGGCGCCACGGTGGCCGGCGTGCTGGCGGCGGTGGCGCCGGCGCGGCGCGCAGCAGCGCTCGATCCGGCGCAGGCGATCCGGGTCTGACGTGTGCGCGATGAACCCGCCGCCCGAGGCAGTCCAATGAGCACGAACCGCGAGCTGATCGTGCTGACGGGACTTCGCAAGTCCTACAACGTCGGCCGGCCGAATGCGGCCGAGGTCCTGCACGGGCTGGACCTGACGCTGCAGCGGGGAGAGTTCGCGGCGCTGATCGGTCCCTCCGGATCGGGCAAGAGCACGCTGCTGAACATCCTGGGGTTGCTCGAGCGCCCGAACGACGGCAGCTATCGGCTGCTCGGCGACGAGGCGGCCGCGCTCGACGAGCACGCGCTGACGCTGCGGCGGCGCGAGTCGCTCGGCTTCGTGTTCCAGTTCCACCACCTGTTGCCGGCGTTCAGCGCGCTCGAGAACGTGACGCTGCCGGCGCTGATGCGCCAGGGCCGCGTCGACGCCGACGCGAAGGCGCACGCGGTGGCGATGCTGGCCGCCGTGGGCCTGGCCGACGCGCTGCACAAGCGGCCGGGCGAACTCTCCGGCGGCATGCAGCAACGCGTCGCGATCGCGCGCGCGCTGGTCGGCGAGCCGCCGCTGGTGCTCGCCGACGAGCCGACCGGCAACCTCGACCGCCATAGCTCGGACGAGGTCTTCGCGCTGATGCGTCGCATGCACGCCGCACACGGCACCGCGTTCCTCGTCGTCACGCACGACCCGGGGCTGGCCGAGCGATGCGACCGCATCGTCGAGCTCGTCGATGGCCGCATCGAGCGCGACACGCGGACGGCGGCCCCCGCAGGCGGCTAGTGCGGCGGCGCCGCGCCACCGCTTTGCTGCAGCCGCCACATGCGCGCGTAC
>JBDTUO010000060.1:0-11115 GCA_040007675.1 Rubrivivax sp. | reverse complement strand
TCAAACCAATCATCGCCGCAGGACTACTTCAGCGTCCGGTCGCGTCCTACCTGATCCTCGGTGTCCTGCGGGCCCACTAGGCGACAGACGACGGACTCATGAGGTGAAACGTGCGGGCACTGTCAACGCCATCGAATGTCGACCAACTGCTGTCGACGCTGCAAGGTTATCGTGGACCGGTGGCCCTGCCCGGCACCCGTCGGTATGTCTGGTGGACGGGCCGGGTCGCGATTGGGCTTCGGTTCGAACCGCCCGTCGTGCTGCAGGGTTCCCGGCCGACACCCTCTGCCGCTTAGTGCGCCGCCCACCCGCCCGTGCCAGTGCACGGATGGGCTTGCCGCGAGCGATGGCCGGTCTGACGCCCCCTAAGCTCGAATTTCAGAACTGAACCGCGTGGCGCCCTGTCGACTGTCGTACAGGTCACCACGCACATGAGGAGTGCATTTACCCATGGCCACGAAACGGGCGGCGCCGCCACCCACACCCAAGCAGACGAACTCCGCTGATTCAGGCGGCCCGGTCGACAAGCTGAGCGAGCGCGGCCACGGGGGCGAGGTGCACCAGAAGGCCGGCGGCAGCCATGGCGCGCTGACCACCAACCAGGGCGTGCAGGTCTCCGACAACCAGAACTCGCTCAAGGCCAACCCACGCGGGCCGACCCTGCTCGAGGACTTCATCCTGCGGGAGAAGATCACCCACTTCGACCACGAGCGCATCCCGGAGCGCATCGTGCATGCGCGTGGCACCGGCGTGCACGGCCACTTCGTGCTCAGCGAATCGCTCGCCGCCTACACCACCGCGCAGGTGCTGACCGAAGTCGGCGAACGCACGCCGGTGTTCGCGCGCTTCTCGACGGTGGCCGGCGGCTCGGGTTCGGTGGACACCCCGCGCGACGTGCGCGGCTTCGCCGTCAAGCTCTACACCAAACAGGGCAACTGGGACCTGGTCGGCAACAACATCCCGGTGTTCTTCATCCAGGACGCCATGAAGTTTCCCGACCTGGTGCACGCCGTGAAGATGGAGCCCGACCGCGGCTTCCCGCAGGCGGCCTCTGCACATGACACGTTCTGGGACTTCATCTCGCTGACGCCGGAATCGATGCACATGGTGATGTGGGCGATGTCCGATCGCGCGCTGCCGCGATCGCTGCGCATGATGGAAGGTTTCGGCATCCACAGCTTCCGGCTCATCAACGCGGCGGGCGAATCGACGTTCGTCAAGTTCCACTGGCGGCCGATGCTGGGACTGCAGTCCACGGTGTGGGACGAGGCCGTGAAGATCGCCGGTGCCGACCCCGACTTCCACCGGCGCGACATGTTCACCGCCGTGCAGGCCGGGCAGGCGCCGGAGTGGGAACTCGCGGTGCAGTTGTTCACCGAAGAAGAAGCCGATAAATTTCCTTTCGACCACCTCGACTCGACCAAGCTGATTCCCGAGGAGCTGGTGCCGCTGAAGGTGATCGGTCGCATGGTGCTCGACCGTTGGCCGGACAACTTCTTCGCCGAAACCGAGCAGGTCGCGTTCTGCCCTTCGCACCTGGTGCCGGGCATCGACTTCTCCAACGACCCCCTGCTGCAGGGGCGGCTGTTTTCTTATCTGGATACGCAGCTGTCGCGCCTGGGGTCGCCCAATTTCCACCAGATTCCGGTCAACGCTCCGAAGTGCCCGTTCGCGAACCACCAGCGCGACGGCCACATGCAAATGCATCACCCGGTGGGCCGCGTCGCCTACGAGCCGAGCTCGCTCGCTCCGCACTCGGCGCGCGAGACAGCGAACGGCTTCCGCTCGTTCCCGGCGGCCGAGAACGGCGAACGCGGCCGCATCCGTGCCGAGAGCTTCGCCGACCACTACAGTCAGGCGCGCCAGTTCTTCCGCAGCCAGACGGCACACGAGCAGGCGCACATGGCGTCAGCGCTGGTGTTCGAGCTGTCCAAGGTGGAAGCCGTTCACGTGCGGCAGGCCATGGTCGGTCACCTGATCCACATCGACGACGGGCTGGCCCGCCGTGTCGCCGACGGTCTGGGCTCGAGCCCGATGCCGAGGGCGCCCCAGGCGGCCGCTCCGGTGCAGGATCTGCCCGCATCGCCGGCGCTGCAGATCATCGGCAAGATGAAGGACACGCTGCGGGGCCGCAGTGTCGGCGTGCTGGTGCACGACGGCTCAGATGGCGCGGCGCTGGCCTCGATCAAGAAGGCGGTGATGGCGGCCGGGGCGACGCTGATGGTGGTCGCGCCCAAGGTGGGCGGCGTCACGCTCGCCGACGGTTCGAAGCTGCCGGCCGACGGCCAGCTCGCCGGCACTCCCTCGGTGATGTTCGATGCGGTGGCGGTGCTGCTGAGCGCGCAGGCGGCTGACGCGCTGGCCCATGAGGCCTCGGCGGTGGACTTCGTGCGCGACGCCTACGGCCACCTGAAGGCCATCGCAATCGACGAAGGCGGCCAGATGCTGCTGCAGCACGCCGGCTTGAAGCCTGATGACGGTGTGGTCGCCGCCCGCGACGTCGACCGCTTCATCACCTGCGCGAAGACCCGACAGTGGGATCGCGAAGCCAAGGTGCGCACACTGGCCTGATCTGATCGCGCCCAAGCGGCCCCCGCCTGGGGTGAGTGGGGTGAGTAGCCGGCTAGGCGCGCCTGGCGCCGTGGGCGGCGCCGGGCTCATCCCGTGCCCACTCAGGGCTGGCAGGCCGATGTCGAGCAGAACGGCGGGCCGCGGTCCTTCACCCAGCGAAACAGCCGTCGCAGCTCCCCGCGCAACACGGCCTCGTTCGGCAGGCTGGCGAATAGCGACTCGATCGTGTCCAGCACCACGCGCTTGGCGCCGATGCGATCGACCGCGTTGGCCGAGCCGGATGAACAGGCCCTCCAGCAAAGCATTGCCCGCGCTCGAGGGATCATAGAGCCCCCGCATCGCCGCAGCAGCAGGAGCGTGGCGGGCAACCGCGGATAGCGGCGCCGGCACCACAAGGCTGGCGCTGAAACGCAGCCTGCGAGTCCGCCCCCGGGGCGGCCTTCGCCAAGAAGGCCCCCCAGCGGCGTTCAGAGCGAGTAAGGCCTTTACTTGCCGTCGCGGTCCGAGTCGCCAGGAACGGCGCGCTCGACGGTGTCGCTCACGCGTTGCCAGGCATCGCGCGCCGCGGGTTTGGCACGGTTCCAATCCAGGCGCGAACCGCCGCGTCGTGTCGACCAGTCGCGTCCCAGGTCCGTCTCGACGTCATCGAAACTCTGTCCCGGATAGCGGCTGTACTCCGACACCCCATAGCCGTACGCCGGCTGGTAGTCGTCGTAGCCGTAGTCGTTCTCGACGTACGGACGGCTCTTGTAGTTGTCGCGCCAGTACGCGTCCTCGACCGTCGGGTCGACACTTTCCGCAACGGCCTTGCCGGCCAGACCACCGGCAATCGCGCCGACTGCGGCACCGATCACGGTGCCGACCGGGCCTGCCACGGTACCGGTCACTGCACCCGCAGCCGCGCCGCCGAGCGCCGCGCCGACGCCAGTGCCCACCGGATGTGATCCCGGAGTGCCGGAAATGGGGTCGCGGTTCGCATCGCGGTCGAGAATCTTGTTGTCCTTGTTCATGGGATGTCCTCAAAGGTTGAGTGAATGTGGAAAGAGCAAGGCTTGCGTCGGTGGGCAGACGATCCGCCTGCCTGCAAGTGACTCCACAATATTGGCCCGACCGGACCCTGCGCCTGAGCGCAAAGGCCGCCGAGGCTTAGGCCCCGTCCGCGTCCGCCGGTAGGACCCGGACTACGTCGAGGTCAGTCCTCGAAGGATCGCAACGAACCCTCGCGGATGGGCGACATGACACCATGGCTGTCAGATTGCATGCCCGTGCTCCGACAGAGTCGGTCGAAGATGACTCAACTGCTCGCCCTGGGTCGAACCCGAGCCGTGCTGCTCGGCTGGGCCGCGGCATTCTGCATGGTCCCCGCGCTCGCGGCCGGCCCCGACCCGGGCGACACCAACGGGTTCGACGTCGGCAATGCCAGCGTGCCGCTGTCGGCGATCCAGCGGGGCGGGCCACCGAAGGACGGCATCCCGGCGATCGACCAGCCGAAGTTCGTCGGCGCCGACCAGGCCGGTTTCTTGAAGGACGGTGACCGCGTGCTCGGGCTGGTGCTGGGCGGCGAGCCGCGTGCGTACCCGGTGCGCATCCTGAACTGGCATGAAGTGGTGAACGACCGCTTCGGCAAGCGTGCGGTGCTGGTCAGCTACTGCCCGCTGTGCGGCACCGGCATGGCGTTCGAGGCCAGCGACGTTGCCGGGGACGGCCGGTTCGGCGTGTCCGGGCTGCTCTACAACAGCGATGTGCTGCTTTACGACCGGGCGACCCATTCCTTGTGGTCGCAGATCATCGCCACGGCGATCAGCGGGCCGCGCAAGGGCGCCCGCTTGCAGGCGCTGCCGATGACGCACACGACGTGGGCCGACTGGCGCCGGCGGCACCCGAAGACGCGCGTGCTGTCTGACGACACCGGCTTCGGACGCGACTATGACCGCGACCCCTACGCCGCGTACGCCAACGTGCCGCAGCTGATGTTCGACGTGGCGCACCGCGACGACCGTTTCCCGACCAAGGAGTGGGTGCTCGGCATCGAGGTGGACGGTGTGGCCAAGGCCTACCCGTTCAGCCGGCTGGCGCGGGCCGTGAACGCGCACGGTGAACTCGCCGACCGCGTGAACGGCAAGACCGTGCACATCCGCTTCGATGCCGGCAGCGGCAGCGCTGAAGCCTTCGACGCCCAGCGCCGCGCGCTGCCGGCGACGATGGCCTACTGGTTCGCGTGGGTGGCGTTTCACCCGCGCACGGAGGTGCTGAGCGCACCATAGCGTCGGTGAACGTCGCGGGGAAGCAGCCCCGGCGTGGCGCCGGCCGTCGCGCCCGACCGCACGGCCGCACGGCCAAGACCCGGATCAGCGGCTGGCGCCGCCCGGGCGCCGCGTCGTCTTGCCGGACCGCAGCCCGGCGGTCCGGTGATCCGCCTGCGCCGGGCGCTTCGCCTGCGCGGCGGCCGGCGCGCTCGGGTCGGCCAGTTCCTCCAGGATCGGGCACTCCGGGCGGTCGTCGCCGTGGCAGCCATGGACCAGGTGTTCCAGCGTCGCCTTCATCGCCAGCAGGTCCTGCGCCTTGCGCTGCAGTTCGGCGATGTGCGCTTCGGCCAGCGCCTTCACGTGGCGGCTCGAACGACGCCGGTTTTGCCACAGGCCGACCAGCTCACCGATCTGCGGGATCGAGAACCCCAGGTCACGCGCATGGCGGATGAAGCGCAGCACATGAACGTCGCGCGCGGTGTACTGACGGTAGCCGCTCTCGGTGCGCTGCGGCTGCGCGAACAGGCCGACCTGTTCGTAGTGGCGAATCATCTTCGCCGACACGCCCGACGAGTGGGCGGCCTGACCGATGTTCATGGTGTCCACGGGCTGCTCCTCAGGCGGTGGCGGGGCGGGATGAGTCGGCGTCGGGCAGTCGCGTCGGTGCGGCGTCGATCGACGCCGGGCGCCAGCGCCGCAGCAACAGCGCGTTGCCGACCACGCTGACGCTGCTGAAGGCCATCGCGGCGCCAGCGATCACCGGGTTCAGGATGCCGAAGGCCGCCAGCGGAATGCCGACGACGTTGTACGCAAAGGCCCAGAACAGGCCCCGCCGGATGGTCGCGACCGTGCGTCGCGACACGTCGAGCGCATCGGCCACCAGCCGCGGGTCGCCGCGCATCAGTGTGATGCCGGCAGCGGCCATCGCGACGTCGGTGCCGGTGGACATCGCGATGCCGACGTCGGCGGCGGCCAGCGCCGGCGCATCGTTGATGCCGTCGCCGACCATCGCCACGCGTTGCCCGCCGTCGCGCAGTGCCTGCACGGCCGCGGCCTTGTCGCCCGGCAGCACCTCGGCGCGGAAGTCCTGCAGGCCCAGTTCGCGCGCCACCCGCGCCGCGCTGCCGGGGTTGTCGCCCGTCAGCATCACGGTGCGGATGCCCAACTGGTGCAGGCGCGCCACGGCGTCGCGCGCCGAAGGCTTCACCGCGTCGCCAAAGGCCAGCAGGCCGAGCAGCTGCGTGGCGTCGCCCTCCCGTCGCGGCGGATGGGGACTCTCCGGTTGCGTCTCTCGTGGCACCTCTTGCTGCATCAACCAGGAGACGGTGCGCCCATCGGCCTCGAGGCGCGCGGATTCGGCCGTCAGATCGCCGGTGCTCAGCCCCAGTTCCCGCAGCAGCCGGCTGCTGCCGAGCAGCAGGCGCCGCCCCTGCACGCGCCCCTGCACGCCGCGCCCTGCCAGCGCCTCGGTATCGACGGCGTCGGGCACGGCCACGCGCTCGGCGCGCGCCTGCTTGTCGACCGCGCGCGCCAGCGGGTGTTCGCTGTGGCGTTGCAGGGCCGCGGCCAGCGACAGCACCTGCGCGCGGGTGTGGCCCGTCGCGGGCAGCACCGCGACCAGCGACGGCCGCCCTTCGGTGAGCGTGCCGGTCTTGTCGAAGGCCACGGTCTTCACCGCATGGGCCAGCTCCAGGGCCTGCGCGTCCTTGATGAGAATGCCGTGCCGTGCGGCCACACCGGTGCCGGCCATGATGGCGGTGGGCGTGGCCAGCCCGAGCGCACAGGGGCAGGCGATCACGAGCACGGACACGGCGTTGATGACCGCCTGTTCCCAGTTCCCGGTGGCCAGCATCCAGCCGACCACCGTCAGCAGCGCCACCCCCAGCACCACCGGCACGAAAACCGCGCTGACGCGGTCGACGATGCGCTGGATCGGCGCCTTGCCCGCCTGCGCGGACTCCACCATGCGGATGATGCGGGCGAGCGTGGTCTCGGTGCCCACGGCTCGCGTGCTTATCGTCAGCGCGCCTTCGGCGTTGATCGAGCCGCCGGTGACGGGGTCTCCCGGCACCTTGACGACCGGCAGGCTCTCGCCGGTGATCAGAGACTCGTCGACGTGGCTGCGGCCGTCGAGCACTTCGCCGTCGACCGGCAGCCGCTCCCCCGGCCGCACCAGCACCCGGTCGCCGATCACCACCTGCTCCACCGGCAGCTCACGTTCGACGCCGTCGCGCTGCACCCGTGCGGTCGCCGGGCGCAGCGCGTTCAGCGCCCGGATCGCCTCGGTGGTCTGACGCTTCGCCCGGCCTTCGAGCCACTTGCCGAGCAGCACGAGCGTGATGACCGCGGCCGAGGCCTCGAAGTACAGGTGCGGCATGCCGGCGCCGCCGTCGCGCAGCAGCAGGTACAGCGACAGCCCATAGGCCGCGGAGGTGCCGATCGCGACCAGCAGGTCCATGTTGCCGGTGCCCGCGCGCAGCGCCAGCCAGCCGGCCCGGTAGAAGCGCCAGCCCAGCAGGAACTGCACCGGTGTCGCGAGCGCCAGTTGCACCCACGCGCCGAGCATCCAGTGCATGCCGAAGGGCTGCAACAGCATCGGCGCGACCAGTGGCAGCGTGAGGACCGAGCCCAGCACCACCGGCCACCACGGGGGCAGCCGCGAACGGGCCGTCGCCGCGGCAGCGGCGCGCGGGACGTCCTCGTGGGCGCGGTAACCGGCCTGGGTCACGGCAGCCTGCAGGGCGGCCACCGGCACCCCCGGCAGCGTCTGCACGGTGGCACGCTCGGTCGCCAGGTTCACGCTGGCCGACAACACGCCGGGCACCTTCAACAGCGCCTTCTCGACCCGGGCGACGCATGACGCGCAAGTCATGTCCTCGATCTGCAGCGCGGTGCCGTTGATGTCGACGTCGTAGCCCGCCTGACGGACCGCGGCGACCAGCGCCGCCGCGCCGACGGCAGCGTCGGCGCGGACGAAGGCTTGTTCGGTCGCCAGGTTGACAGTCGCCTCGTGCACGCCGGGCACGGCCCGGAGCGCCTTCTCGACCCGCGCAGAGCAACTCGCGCAGGTCATGCCCGTGACGGGGAGCGTCAGGCCGGAGGACGGGGAAGCGGGCGCGGTGGTGGGCGGGTTCATGGCAATGGTGATCGGGCGCCGGCAGGGTGCGGCCGGGGCATCCTCGAGCTTACCCGCGTGGGAATGTCAACGCGGGAACGTCAACGTGGGCGGGTTTGCCCTCCAATGGACATGATGTGCCATCCGACGCTTGACTCTCCCACGGTGGGAAGGTGCAGACTGCGCTCTGAGTCCATCATCCCGTCGAGGCAACCCCCATGATCACCTTCTCCGTGAACGACATGACCTGCGGCCACTGCGTCGGCAGCATCACCAGCGCCGTCAAGGCCGTGGACCCGCAGGCGCAGGTGCACGCCGACGTGGCCACGCATCAGGTGCAGATTCAGACGACCCAGGCGAGCGCCGCGCAACTGGGCGACGCGATCCGGGACGCCGGCTACACACCGATCGCGGTGGAGAACGCTGCCGCCCCGGCGACGGCGGCGTCGCCCCGGAAGGGCTGCGGCTGCGGCTGCGGCTGATTCCGAACCCAGCCGTGTCGTCATCGCCGCGGCCTGCTCCTCGTTCAACGGTGGGACTGGAAAACGGTGGCGCTGCCGTCCTTGGCGATCAACAGCACGTCGTAGGGATCGCGCCGCCCGCCGTACGCAGGCCCGTCCATTCCGGGCGAGCCGACCGGCATGCCCGGCACGGCCAGTCCGGCAGCGGTCGGCGCCTGCTTCAGCAGGCGCCTGATGTCCGCCGCGGGCACATGGCCTTCGAGGGCATAGCCGCCGACGCGCGCCGTGTGGCAGCTGCCGTATTTCTCGGCGATGCCCAGTTGCGCCCGCATCGCGGTGTTGCCGGTGTCGTGCACCCGGACCTGGAAGCCATTGGCCTGCAGGTGCGCCACCCAGTCCTTGCAGCAGCCGCAGCTGGGGCTCTTCCAGACCTCCACCAGCGGCGTCGCATCGGGCCGGCCCTGCGACCTGGCGACGCCGGGAAGCGACAGTGCGGCCAAGCCCCAGACGATGGCGCGGCGACGTGACAGTGAAGCGATTGGTTTCATGGCGGTGCGGTTCATCGGTTCAGCTCCTCTTGGCGTTGGGGGTCAGGACGGCGATCTTGCCGACCATGCCGGCCTGGTAGTGGCCGGCGATCAGACAGGCAAAGTCGAACTCGCCTGCACGGTTGAAGGTCCAGACGATCTCGCCCGTCTTGCCGGCCGGCACGTGCGCCATGTACGGCTCCTCGTGCTCCATGGTCGGGAACTTGACCATCAGCGCGGCGTGCTCGTCGAGTTCGGCCCTGGTGCCGAGCACGAACTCGTGCAGCAGGCTGCCGGCGTTCTTCAGCACGATGCGGACGGTCTCGCCCTGCCTGACCTCGAGCCGGTTCGGCGTGAAACGCATGCTGTCGGACATGACGAACTCGATCGTGCGCTTGACCGCTTTCGGATCGCCGGCGATGCCCCAAGGCTTCTGCTCCTTGCGCACAGCGGTCTGTTCCTTGTTTCTTGCGTGGTCGGCGTCGCCGTGCGCCGCGGCGGGGTTCGTGAGCAGCCCGAGGGCCAGCGCGGCAGCGCAGGCGACGGCAGGGAGAGTCTTCATGATGGGGTGATTCCTGGGTTCAGGGTGCGTGGGAGTCAGCGCCTTCTGCGCCGTCGAGGGTTCATCAATGTCCGGCATGGCCGCTACCGCCCGGCGGGGGTTTGCGCACCGTGACCTCGACGTCCTGGGCCGGGCGGGCCACCGGGCGCATCGCGCCCCGGCCCTCGGCGGCGACCCGCGCGGGCTCGGCCAGCGCACCGGTCCATTCGTAGGCGATGCTGCCCGGCGGGTGCTTGAACCACCCGGGGTCGGTGTAGTCGCCCGGCTTCTGGTCGCGGCGCACCTTCAGGACGCTGAACATGCCGCCCATCTCGACCGAGCCGAACGGGCCGGCGCCGGTCATCATCGGCACCGTGTTGTCGGGCAGCGGCATCTCCATCTCCGCCATGTCCGCCATGCCGCGTTCTCCCATCACCATGTAGTCGGGCACCAGCTTCGTGATCTGCGAGACCACCTTGCGGTGGTCGACCCCGATCATGGTCGGCACGTCGTGCCCCATCGCGTTCATCGTGTGGTGGCTCTTGTGGCAGTGCAAGGCCCAGTCGCCTTCCTCGTCGGCGATGAAGTCGATCTGCCGCATCTGCCCGACCGCGATGTCCGTCGTCACCTCGGGCCAGCGTGAGCCCTTGGGCGTCGGCCCGCCGTCGGTGCCGGTGACGGTGAACTCGTGGCCGTGCAGGTGGATCGGGTGGTTGGTCATCGTCAGGTTGCCGATGCGGATGCGCACACGGTCGTTCTGACGCACCACCAGCGGGTCGATGCCAGGGAAGATGCGGCTGTTCCAGCTCCACAGGTTGAAGTCGAGCATCGTCATGATCTTCGGCGTCGAGGCGCCCGGGTCCACGTCGTAGGCGTTGAGCAGGAAGCAGTAATCGCGCTCGACCGGGTCGATCGACGCATGCCTGCCGTTCCTGTCGAGCTTGGGATGCGTGATCCAGAAACCCATCATCCCCATCGCCATCTGCACCATCTCGTCGGCATGCGGGTGGTACATGAAGGTGCCGGGGCGGCGCGCGACGAACTCGTAGACGAAGGTCTTGCCGGGCTCGATACCGGGTTGGTTCAGCCCGGTCACGCCGTCCATGCCGTTCGGCAGGCGCTGCCCGTGCCAGTGCACGCTGGTGTGCTCGCCGAGCTTGTTGCTCACGAAGATGCGCACACGGTCACCTTCGACGACCTCGATCGTCGGCCCCGGGCTCTGGCCGTTGTAGCCCCACAGGTGGGCCTTGAAGCCGGGCGACATCTCGCGCACCACGGGCTCGGCGACGAGGTGGAACTCCTTGACGCCCTGGTTCATGCGCCAGGGCAGCGTCCACCCGTTGAGGGTGACCACCGGGTTGTAGGGGCGGCCGCTGCTCGGCACCAACGGCGGCATCGTGTCGGGCTTGTCCTGCATCACCGGCTCGGGCAAGGCCGCCAGCGCCACCTTGCTGACCGCCGCGGCGGACACGGCGGCCGCGATGGCGCCGGCGCCGCCCAGGAAACTGCGTCGGGAAGACATCGAGGAGTCCTTCGGGTTGTGGGGATGCATCGGAGTCAGTGGCCCGCGCCACCCACGTCGGAGCCCGCCGGAGCCGGACCGGCCGCGGCGCTCAGACTCGGCCGGCCGATCAGCGCCATCTCGAGGTCGGCC
>JBDTUO010000059.1:0-11121 GCA_040007675.1 Rubrivivax sp. | reverse complement strand
GGCGCGCCGGCGACCACGACGCGAGCCGGTGGCAGGTGCTCGAGATCCGCGCCCTCGAACCCGGCTTCGACGCCGGCGCGTGGCTGGCCAGCTACCCGCTGACGGACGCCGGTTCGCGCGCGCGACTGCTCGGGGCGCTGACCGCTCTGGGGCTCTGAGGCCGCGCTGGCGGCGGCCGGCCGGTCAGGCCGCCGCGCGCCGCGGCAGTACCCAGTCCGGACGCGCGAAATGGCAGGTGTAGCCGCCGCGATGGCGCTCCAGGTAGTCCTGATGCTCCGGCTCGGCGGTCCAGAAGTCGCCTGCGGGCTCGACTTCCGTCACGACCCGGCCCGGCCACAGTCCGGAGGCCTCGACGTCCTTGATGGTGTCTATTGCCACTTCACGCTGCTCGTCGGACGTGAAGTAGATCGCCGAGCGGTACGACAGGCCGCGGTCGTTGCCCTGGCGGTTGGGCGTCGTCGGATCGTGGATCTGGAAGAAGAACTCCAGCAGGCGCCGGTAGCTCGTCAGCGCCGGGTCGAACACGATCTCGATGCCTTCGGCATGCGTGCCGTGCTTGCGATAGGTCGCGTTCGGTACGTCGCCGCCGGTGTAGCCCACCCGCGTGGACACCACGCCGGGCATCTTGCGGATCAGGTCCTGCATGCCCCAGAAACAGCCGCCGGCCAGCACTGCACGTTCGGTCGTCATCTCAATGCTCCTCGATCTGGTTCAGGTAGTCGCCATAGCCCTCGGCCTGCATGTCGTCGCGGTGGATGAAACGCAACGAGGCTGAATTGATGCAGTAGCGCAAACCGCCGCGGTCTGGCGGACCGTCCGGGAAGACGTGGCCGAGGTGGCTGTCGCCATGCACCGAGCGCACCTCGGTGCGCTCCCTGCCGTGGCTGGTGTCGCGCAGCTCGTTCACGTGCGCCGGCTCGACGGGCTTCGTGAAGCTCGGCCAGCCGCATCCCGATTCGAACTTGTCGGACGACGCGAACAGCGGCTCGCCGGACACGATGTCGACATAGATGCCCGGCGCGTGGTGGTCGAGGTACTCGCCGGTGCCGGGCGACTCGGTCCCGCTGCGCTGCGTGACTTCGAACTGCTCCGGGGTGAGGCCGGCGATCGCGTCCGGGGATTTGGTGTAGGTCTTCATGGGTGGCGGCTCGATGTCGGGGCCTTTCGCAGATCGGCTCGCGGAAGGTCCCTTGCAGGCAAGCGGTTCAGGGCGGGCGGGGTCGGACGAAGGGTACGCGAATGCGCATCACCATGGCACGCTACGGTGATTTGCACCCGTTCGCAGCGGCGCCGAGCCCGGATGCCACGAGCGCCCCGTCCAGCGCCTCCAGCGCCGCCAGCACCGCCTGCTCCCGCTCCGGCGTCAGCCCGGCCTTGTCGAAGACCTGCTGCGCCGGCGGCAGACTGCGCCACCAGGCCAGCGTATCGGCCAGCGTCTGTGCGAGCGGCCGCTCTCGCAGGCCGGCGGCGCGTGCCTTCGCCGCATCGACCGCCATGAAAGCGCGGTGCTCATCGTCGTCGGGCAGCGCCAGCGGCAGATCGCTCCACGGCTGCAGGCCGTGCGAGCGCTGCAGCGTGCCGATGTCGACCCAGCGCAGCGGCGGCGGGCTGCGAAGCCCGGCGGCTTCGGCACACGCCTGCAGCAGCGCGCCGAAATGGTGGCACCCGGGTACACCGACGACGTTGAAGGCGCCCGCGCGGCCCTGCTCCAGCGCGCCGACGATGAAGTCGGCGAGGTCACGCGCGTCGATCCACTGCAGCGGCGCAGCGGGCGACCCTGGTGCCAGCACCGTGCCAGCCGCCGCGCCTTCGTCGGCCACGCGCGCCAGGCGTGCGGGCCAGTAGGTGAAGCGCTGCGTCGGGTCGCGCGGGCCGACGATCAGCCCGGGCCGCACGATCAGCGTGCGCTCGGCGCCGAAGCGGCGCACCGCCTCGGCCTCGCACAGCGCCTTCAGCGGGCCGTAACTTCGGCCGTCGACGACATCGGTGTCCGGATCGTCGATGACGCCGAGCGGGCTGCACTCGTGCACCGGCACCGACGGGTCGGCGTAAACCGAGATGCTGGAGACGAAGGCGTAGCGCTCGATGCGGCCGGCGAGCGCCTCGGCGACGCGCCCGATCTCCGCCGGCCGGTAGCCGCAGGTGTCGAGCACCGCGTCCCAGCGGTCGCCGCCCGACGCCGTGCCGAGCGCGGACAGGTCGCCGTTGCGGTCGCCGATCAGCTCACGCGCGCCGTCCGGCGGCGCACCGCTGCGGCCGCGGTGGAACACGTCGACCGTGTGGCCACGCGCCAGCGCCGCGGCCGCCGTGTGCCAGCCGGCGAAACGCGTGCCCCCGATGATCAGCAGCTTCATCACGCCGCGATCGGCGCAGGCCGGCGGCGCGCGCGTCCGACCACGCGCCACAGCAGCCACGCGGCAATCGACAGGTTCAGCAGGTTCCAGGCGATGCCGTTCAGGAACGCGGCGTCGTACGAGCCCGTGAGGTCGAACACACGCCCCGACATCCAGCCGCCGAGCGCCATGCCGAGCAGCGTGGCCATCAGCACCGCGCCGGTGGTCGCACCCGCCTGCCGGGCTGGGAAATGCTCGCGCACGATGATCGCGTAGCTCGGCACGATGCCGCCCTGGAACAGGCCGAAAAGCGCCGAGACGACGTAGAGCGACACCAGGCCGTCGAAGGGCAGGAACAGCAGCAGCGCGGTGCCCTGCAGCGCGGAGCCCAGCACGAGCGTGCGCAGGCCGCCGATGCGGTCACAGATGGCGCCACTGACGAGCCGGCTGACGATGCCGCACGCGAGCATCAGCGACAGCATCTCGGCGCCGCGCGCGGCGCCGAAGCCGAGGTCGCCGCAGTAGGCGACGATGTGCACCTGGGGCATCGCCATCGCGACGCAGCACGCCACCCCGGCGATGCACAGCAGCGCGAGTGCGTGCGTCGTCGACAGGCCGAACGGCCGCTCCGACGCGGTCGGCGCGCCTGGCCGTGGCGGCGCCAGGTGCGCCAGCGCCAGCGGCGGGCGTGGTCGCATCAGCAGCGCGAGCAGCGGCAGCGTGACGGCGCAGAAGATGCCGAGCGCGATGTAGGTCGGGCGCCAGCCCCAGGTGGCGACACCGTGCTGCACGATCGGCGGCCAGACCGCGCCGGCGACGTAGTTGCCGCTCGCGCAGACCGCCACCGCAATGCCGCGCCGGCGCACGAACCATTGCGCGGTGTCGGCCAGCAGCGGTGCAAACGTCGTGCTGCTGCCCAGCGCGCCGAGCAGCACGCCGTGCACGAGCGCAAAGCTGGTGATGCTGCCGGCATGGGCGGCGGCGACGAAGCCCAGGCCGAGGCCCGCGGCGCCGATCAGCGTCACCCACATGACGCCGAAGCGGTCTGCCAGCCGGCCCATCACGAGCCCGCCGACGCCGAAGCCGATCATCAGCAGCGTGTACGGCAGGCTGGCATCGGCGCGCGCGACGCCGAACTCCGCCTGCACCGCGGGCAACACGACGGCGACGACGTACATCGCGCTGGAGCCGATCGTCATCAGCGCCAGCGTCACCAACAGGCGCGTCCAGGCGTAGCGGCTGTCGACAGTGTGCTGCGGCGCGGTGTTGGCGATCGTCATCTTGCGATTCTGCCGTGCCCGCGGCTGCCGCGCGCTGCCCGTGCGCGCAGCGGCGGCTGCCGCGGCGCAGCTGATCAGGACGCCTGCTTGTGCGGCGCGGGGCGGGCGGGGTGGTGGTCCGCGGGCGGCCCATCGGCTGCATCGAGCCGCCGGCCCGGCAGCGGCAGCAGCATGCCGACATGCCGCCGGTAGTCTCGGTAGCGCTCGCCGAACAGCTGGATCAGGTCACGTTCCTCGAACCAGATGCCGATCAGGATGTAGCCGCTGGTGGCCGCTGCGAACAGCAGGTGGCCGGCCGTCATGGTCGGCGCCGCCCAGAACGCGAGCAGGAAGCCGAGGTAGATCGGGTGCCGCACGCGCTTGTAGAACAGCGGCGTGCGGAACACCGGCGCCGGCAGCGCCCGCCCCCTGAGCCGCGCGAACACCTGCTTCAGTCCGAACAGCTCGAAGTGGTCGATCAGGAAGGTACTGGCCAGCACCAGACCCCAGCCGGCATAGTGCAGCGCCCACAGCACCGCCGCGGCGGCGCCCTGCACCTGCCACACCGGCGCCGGCAGCGGCCGCCACTGCGCGAACAGCAGGATCAGCGCGGCGCTCGCGAACAGCACGTAGGTGCTGCGCTCGACCGACTTCGGCACGAAGCGGGTCCACCAGCGCTTGAACGCGGGCCGTGCCATCACGCTGTGCTGGATCGCGAACACGCCGAGCAGCAGCACGTTGATGCCGAGTGTCAGCGCCAGCGCATCGTCGGGCGCGGCGCCCGCGGGCCAGCCGAGGTCGACCGATTTCGGCACGACGACGTTGCCGACGAAACCGATGGCGTAGACGAAGGTGGCGAGGAAAATGCCGTAGGCGACGAGGCCGTACAGCAGTGCGAATGCAGCCATGACGCGACTCCTGGTTGAAGGTGCGACGAACGAATAGGCCCCTCGCCCCAGGCGGAGCGATGCGGGTGGTGGTGCGGCAATGGAGGGCGCCGGCGCGCGCTACGGCGCGTCGCCGCCCGGCGGGCGCGGCGGCCCGCGATGCCTGGCGCGGCGTCGGCGGTGCATCAGGCGCCCCGCCCGCGGTTGTCCAGCACCTCGGCGATGCGGCGCGCGGCGCGCGCGGCGCCGTCGGTCTCGACCGGGCGGTAGCGCACCGGCGCGTGCATCGCCGCCAGCGCGCGCTCGGCCAAGGTGTCGGGCGTCACCTGCGTGATGTCGACCGAATGGTCGGCCTCGTAGTTGACCAGGCGCCGCCGCACGTGCACACACTGCTCGAAGTGGTTGCGCAGCGGAAAGCTGAGGAACGGCCGCCGGGTGGCGACCAGCTCCATGCAGGTCGACAGCCCGCCCTGCACCAGCGCCAGGTCGCAGCAGGCCAGGTGTTCGTAGAGCTTGTGCACGTAGGGCCGCACCTCCAGGCCGTCGATCGCCGGCAGGTCGAGTTGCAGGCGCGGCCCGGTGACGAGGATCAGTCGGAGCTCCGGCAGTTCGCGCTTCATGCGCGGGAACGCCTCGACGATGCGCCGCAGCAGGTGCGCCCCGACCGCGGTGCCGCCGACCGACGCGATCGCGATGCGCTCGTCGCGCCGGTAGCCGTGCAGCGCGCGCAGCCGTTCGGTGTCGGCCAGCGCCTGCGGGTCGAACGGCAGGCAGTAGCCGCAGTAGCAGAAGTTGCGATCGGTCCAGTCGCGGATGCCGGGCAGGCCGGGGCCGAAGGTCTGCTCCGGCACGTCGTCGCGGTTGCCGACGAAGATCGCGGCGTCGCGCAGGTAGGGATAGCGCGCGACGTGCTCGATGTCGTCGGCGTTGCGGTCCGCGCACAAGACGGCCTCGCGCTCGTCGTCCGGGTCCATCGGCAGGCAGCCGACGAAGTCGGTCAGGAAGACGAAGGGCTGGCGCTTGAGCTCCGGGTTCTCGTGGTAGTGGTAGTCCACGTCCCAGGCTTCGTCGCCGATCACGATGTCGTAGTGCTCGGCCTCCATCAGCTCGACGAAGACCATCATGTTGCGCGCCATGATCTCGTCCATCGTGCGCAGCGCGAAGAACGCCGACAGGTCGTGCTCGCCGGCGACGCGCTCGAAGTGTCGGCTCTCGTTGGCCAGGCGGGCGCAGATCGGGTGCACCCGCTCGCCCTCCTGCGCCAGGTAACGCGCCGCCGGGTCGACCGTGAACCAGTCGATCGCCAGGTCGGGCTGCAGCGTGCGCAGCTCGCGTGCGATCGCCAGGTCGCGCTGGGCGTGGCCGAGGCCGATCGGGCTGGAGATGAAGAGCGCCCGCCGGGGCCGCGCCATGCCGCGCACCCAGGTGCGCGCGCGGGGTTCTCCGAGCACGAAGTCGCGCACCGCACGGTTGAAGACCACCGGGTCGCGCGCCGCGGTCACGTGGCCGCCGCCGCTGATCGTGAGCATCCGGGCCCCGGGCACCAGCTCGTGGATCGCCCGGCCGCGCGCGTACGCCACCCGCTGGTCCTGGTCGCCGTGGATCACCAGCGTCGGGCAGGCGACGCGGCGCGCGTGCTCGCGCACGTCCTGGTCGCGCCAGCCGCGGTAACACCAGTCGATGACCTCGCCGCTGCTGGCCCACGCGTAGCGCACACCGTCCTCGTAGGCCTTGGTCGAGTGCGGTTCGTTGAAGATGCCGGCCATGAAGGCGTCGACGTAGCCGGGCCAGTCGTCGTGCAGGCGCCGGCTCTCGGATTCGACGAACGCAGCGACCGCGGGCGACGCGAGCCGCGAGTCGGCGAACCCGCCCGCGGTGATCAGGTGCGTCACGCGCTCCGGCTGCTCGGCGGCGACGTGCAGCGCCGTCATCGCGCCCGCCGAGATGCCGACCAGTGCCACGCGATCGGCACCGGCGGCGTCGAGCACCGCCACGAAGTCCTGCACGTAGAGATCGAAGCTGTAGTGCTGCTGGCCCTGCGGCCGGTCCGAGCGGCCGTTGCCGCGGCCGTCCATCGTCAGCACGCGGAAGTGCTGCGACAGGTAGGGCACGGCCGCCTTCAGCAGCGCCGAGTGCACGATCTGGAAGTGCGGCGGAAAAGCGAGCCACGGGCCGCGCTCGCCCCAGACGGCGTACCAGAGCTTCACGCCGCCGACGTCGGCGAAGCCGTCGCGACAGGGCGTCAGCGTCTCGAACGGCCCGTCGTCGCCGGGCGGCAGCCGGCCGCCGGGCGGCAGCGCGCCGACGAGGGTGCCGAAACGCGGCGGGAGCGGGTGCGTGCCTTGGGCCACGGTCGTCAGCGCCGCCCGGCCTTGCGGCCACGCACGACCGCCGGGGCCGTTTTTTGCTCGAGCGCCAGCAGCATCTGACCGATCGCATCCAGCGCCCGCTCGTGGCGCGCGCGCTCGGCGGCGCCGCCGATCAGCCGAGCGAACTCCATGCCGAGCCAGAACTCCGAGATCAGGCAGGCGATGGCCTCGGCGCTGAACCCCGGCGGCAGCGCCGGACGGTGCGTCTGCAGCGCTTCGCGGACAGCCTCCAGCACGAGCTGCTTCCACGCCTGGATGCGCGGCAGGAACTGTTCGCGCAGGCTGGGGTTGGACAGGCTGGCCGCATACAGCTCGGCCTGCACGCGCACGAAGCCGGAAGCGATGTCGTTCTCGTAGAAGCGCCGCGCCTGGGCCCATTTGGCGGCGAAATCGCCAGACGCGGCATACATCTGGCGTTGGCGCTCCAGCAGCTGGCGGTTGGCCTCGTCGAGGACCGCGATGACGAGCCGGTCCTTGGTACCGAAGTGGTAGTTGATCAGCGCGTGGTTGACGCCCGCGTCGCGCGCGATCTCGCGCACATTGAGCGCCGCGTAGCCGCTCGACGCCAGGCAGCGAAAGGCCGCATCCAGGATGCGGGTCTTGGTGTCCGCCGGAGTCGGCGGCGCCGCGGTTTGCGGCGTCAGGGCCGGGCTGTCGGTGACCACGGGCTTCTCTGCACGAGCGATCCTCGAGTTTGTTTGAACACTTGGTTTATCCGTTTGTTTAACTCTAGTCGCTGATGACGGCGCTGTCAATGGTTCAGCACCCACCCGCAACGCGCGCCCTCTTGCCGCCCGACGGGCCGGCGGCTAAGCTCCGCCGCCGCTACCGCTCGCGCAGGTCTGAACCGGAGCTACCGTCATGGCCGCCCTCACGATGCACGAACTGCAGACGCCACAGCGGGCGCCGACGCGATGGCGCTGGTTCTACGTCGGCATGGCGAGCGTCTTCGTGCTGATCGCCTTCGGCGGTTTCGTCCCGACCTACTGGTCACGGCTCGCGAGCGGCACCTTCGGCGGCGCACCTATCCTGCACCTCCACGGCGCGCTGTTCTTCACCTGGACCCTGTTCTTCCTGGCCCAGACGCTGCTGGTGGCCACCGGCCGCACGCCGGACCACCGGTCCTGGGGGCTGGCCGGCATTTCGCTGGCGACCGCGATGGCGATCACCGTCGTGCTGGCGGCGATGAATTCCTTCCGCGTCGCCGAGGGCATCGGCATGCGGGACGCGGCGCTGCGCTTCTCCTACGTGTCGCTGACGGGCGTGGTGCTGTTCGCGGGGTTCGTGGGCGCCGCGATCGCCAACGTCAGGCGCCCCGAGGTCCACAAGCGCCTGATGCTGCTGGCGATGATCCCGCTGATGCACGCGGCAACGGCACGCGTCTTCGCGACCCTGTTCGCTCCCCCGGATGCGGTCGGGCCGCCACCGGTGTTCGTCTCCGTCCCGCCGGGCCTGCTGGTCGACGGCCTGATCGTCGCCGCCCTCGTGCACGACTGGCGCACGCGCGGCCGACCCCATCCGGTGACCGTCGTCGGCGGCGTCGTGCTGCTGGCCACTCAGCTGCTGGCGCTGCCGCTCAGCGCGACCGCCGGATGGATGGCGATCGCGCGCTGGGTCGCGTCGCTGGTCGGCTGAGCAGACGACGCCGGGGTCGTCACGCGAACCGGAACGCCAGCACGCCGAGCGGCCCGTAGTCGACCTCGAACCGGTCGCCGCTGACCGCCCCCACCGGCCGCGTGAACGAGCCGGCGAGCACGAAGTCGCCCGCGTCCAGACGCTCACCGTAGGGCGCGATCTTGTTCGCGAGCCACGCGATGCCTTCGGCCGGGTGACCGAGCACGCCGGCGGCGAGGCCGGTTTCCTCGACCACGCCGTTCTTCGTCAGGATCGCGCCGACCCACGGCAGGTCCAGCGTGTCGGGCCGCACGCGCGCGGCGCCCGTGACGACTCCGGCGTTGGCAGCGAAGTCGCTGATCGTGTCGAACACCTTGCGTGGCGCCTTCGTCTCGCGGTCGAACTGCTCGATGCGGGCGTCGATGATCTCGACCGCCGGCGTCACCCACTCGGTGGCGGCCAGCACGTCGGCGCGCGTGACGCCCGGCCCCTGCAGCGCGCGCCCCAGCACAAAGGCGAGCTCGACCTCGACGCGTGGCGCAATGAAACGCGCGGTCGGCAGCGCGCCGCCGGCGTCGAAGAACATGTCGTCCATCAGCGGTGCGAAGTCGGGCTCGTCGATCTGGCTCGACAACTGCATCGCACGCGAGGTCAGCCCGATCTTGCGGCCGCGCACGGTGCGACCGTCGGCGAGTTCGAGCGCGACCCAGGCGCGCTGGATCGCGTAGCCGTCGGCGACCGTCATCTGCGGGTGTTCGCGCGACAGCTGCCGCACCGGCGTGCGCGCCTTGCGGGCGTCGTACAGGCGGCGCGCCAGCGCGGCGTGGGTCGCGGCTTCGAGCGCGGTCGGCGGCGCTGATGACGACGACGACGGTCTCGTCATGCGGGCTTGGCAAACAGCGGGTGCAGGTTGCCGAACTTGCCGTCGAAGACCTCGGCGCCCTCGTCGACCTGCAGCGTCAGCCCGACCGGGCGGCCGCGCTCGAGCAGCGGCGCCAGGTGCGCGCGCGCCGCGGCCACGAGCGCCTCGCCGCAGCGCCGGTGCACATCGGTGCTGCGGCCGCGGCCCATGCGCAGGTTGAACCAGCAGAAGGCGTGGTCGCCGCTGCCGTCGGTGGTCGCGTGGTGCGCGGCCGGATACGCCAGCACGCGGATGCCGCCGATCGGGAACACCACGGCGCCAAGCTCGTCGCGCGCGTCGCGCAGGGTGTCGGCCAGGCGGCGGCACAGCGCCGTCATGTCGGTCTCGGCGTCGAGTTGCGGCGTGTACAGGATCACCAGGTGCGGCATGCCGGTCGCCCCCGCTACAGCCGGGTCGCGATGGCCGTATAGCCATCGGCGCGCGACGCCACCGGCCCGGGGATCGCGCGACCGTCCTGTGGCGTGACCGGGAACACGGCGTTGATCTGCCCGGTGCCCGAGGCGCCGAAGTACGGCGTGAGCACCTCTGCCTGGCCGTCGTAGGCGCTCCAGCCGAGCACGCCGAGCAGCATCGCAGTGTCGTGCATGAAGCCCTCGCCATGGCCCTTGGCGGCGTATTCCGGCAGCATGCCGCAGAAGTCGGCCCACTCGCCACGCTGCCACATGTCGACCACCTGACGGTCGAGCCGCTCGAGGAACGGGCTCCAGATGCGGAAGCCGAACTCGGGCGCCAGGCCGTTCTGCGCAAAACGGTGGCTGAGCGAACCGCTGGCGAAGAAGGCGACCGTGCCGTCGTAATGGTCCTCCACCGCGCGCCTCATCGCCCAGCCCAGGCGCGCGCTGTCGTTCAGGTAGTGCGCCATGCACAGCGCCGAGACGGACACCACCTTCAGGTCGCGGCCCGGGTTCATGTAGCGCATCGGCACCAGCGTGCCGTACTCGGGTGCGAGTGTCGTCGCCGGGTGCGCTAGGGTCTCGACACCGTGTTCGCTGGCGACCCGCGCCAGCAGCTGCCCCAGTGCCGGGTTGCCGGGGAAGCCGTATTCGAGGTTGCTGATGAAGTGCGGCAGTTCGTTGCTGGTGTAGACACCCTCGAACGACGGCGCGCAGTTGACGTGGTAGTTCGCGTTGACGAGCCAGTGCGTGTCGAACACGACGATCGTGTCGACGCCGGCAGCGCGGCAGCGGCGGCCGATCTCGACGTGGCCGTCGATCGCGTCCTGGCGGCTGCCCTTTCGATCGCCATCGAGTTCGCTGAGGTACATCGACGGCACGTGCGTGATCTTGGCGGCGAGTGCGACGGTGCCCATTCAGTGCCCCTGGTCCGTGTTGTGCGCCGAGGGCCGCGGGTGACCGCTGGCGCTCATGTCCCCCGGGGCCCGCTGCGCGGACCCCTCCTCCTTTCCTTCGCTCCAGCAGACACCCGCGGCCCTCCCGGCACCTCTCGTGACACGCGAATCGTCGAAGACGCCCGGTGCAGCCCCGGGTCGGCGGGGTGCTGTGTGGAGCGAAGTAAAGGAGGAGCCGACAGCCCCCGGCCGTCGGCGGGGGACATGAGCGCAACACAGCGCGCCGCCGGCCCGCGCGCTGCGATCCGTCCCGACGCGTTCACCCGACTTGAAACCGTCGCCCATCACGCCCCCCACCGCGGAATGTGATGCGACCCCAACGACACGCAGACGTTCTTCGGCTCCAGGAACACCTCATGGCTCCAGGTGCCGCCTTCGCGCCCGGTGCC
>JBDTUO010000058.1:0-11233 GCA_040007675.1 Rubrivivax sp. | reverse complement strand
CAGCGCGCGACCAGCGCGGGCAGCACGTCGAGCAACACCGCGCGACCGTGCGCGCCGTGGCGCGCGTGGCCGTCGTGCAGCAGCAGCACGTCGCCGGCGGCCAGCCCGCGCGTCAGCCGGCCGAGCACGACGCCGGGCTGTGCGGTGCGGGTGTCGAAACCGCGCCGGGTCCAGCTCACCAGGTGCATCCCGAGCCGGTGCAGCACCGGGTCGAGGAAGGGGTTGCGCAGGCCGGCCGGCGCGCGGAAGCAGTGCGGCAGCGCGCCGCTCAGGTCCGCCAGCAGCGCCTGGGCGTCGCCGATCTCGCGCGCCAGCGCACGCGGACCCCGCAGCGAGAAGTCGTGGCGGTGGCGCAGGCTGTGGTTCTGCACGCTGTGGCCGCGGCGGCGGATCTCGCGCGTCAGCGCCGGGGCCGCGCGGGCGCGCTCGCCGATGCAGAAGAAGGTCGCCCGCGCGTCCAGGCTGTCCAGCAGGTCGAGCACGGCCGGCGTCACCTCGGGGTCGGGGCCGTCGTCGATCGTCAGCGCGACCGCGGCGCCGGCCGCGGCCGGCAGCCGCGTGACATTGGGGCCCAGCCAGTGGCTGCGCGGCCACAACCCGACGGCGCCAAGGGCCAGATGGTTGGCGCCGAGTGCTGCCAGGGCCCACGGCCAGACCGGTGGCCACACCAGCGTGGCGCCGGCTGCGGCGAGATGCAGGCCGATGCTGGTGGTGACGATCGGCGGGACGGGCCAGCGGCGGGCGGAAACGGGTCGAGCGGCTTGCATGCGAGGGGTCACGGTCATTCTCACACAGGCGCTGGCGGCGCCGCCGCATCGCCCGGCCGGCCGAGGGGAGGCAGTGCGGCGCGGCGCGGCGCGTAAGCCGCCGCCAGCAGCAGCGCCAGCAGGGCCCCGGGCGCGACGACGCGGCCGATCGCTGCCAGCACCGGGATCGACGACTGCGCGATCAGCCCGAACGAGAGCACCGTCGTCAGGTTGGCGATCGCCAGCGAGGCCAGCGTATCGGGGTCGGGCGGGGTGCCGGCCTCGGTCAGCAGGTCGAAGAACAGCGCGTAGTTCGACCCCACGGCGACCACCAGCAGCAGCCCGACCAGGTGCAGGATGCCCAGCGGCACCTGCGCGATGCGCAGCCCCGTCACCGTCAGCAGCACCGCCAGCAGCAACGGCAGGCACACCGCGGCGAGGCGGCGCGCCGAGCGGAGCCAGATCGCCATCAGCAGCACGACCCCAGCCGCGCCCGTCAACGCCTGGGTCAGCGCCTCGTCGAGGAAGTGCCGGTAAAGCCGGCGCAGCTCGGCGCCGATCTGCACCACCTGCACCCCTTCCAGACCGTTCATGACGGCCTGCACCGCGTCGACGTCGATCGCGTCGGCGCGGGTGTGCAGCGGCAGCAGCGTGGCCCAGCCGCCGCCCGGGCGCTGCCACAGCAGCGACTGCACGATCGGCGCCGCGGGCGTGGCGGCGATCGACTCGGGTGTCAGCGGCGGCGCGGTGCGCGCGGTCTGCACGTCGGCCACGAACGGTGCCAGCCGCGCTGGGGCGAGCGGGCCGGCGGCCGTCGCTTCGGCGAGCGCGGCCTGCAGCTGCGCCGCTTCCGGCAGCGCGGCGCGACGGCGCGCCTGCGTCGCTGCGCTCGGCAGCAGCCGCGCGGCGCTGTCGTAGCCACTGAGGCGGCCATCGGCGACGAGCGGGTCAAGCCGTGCGCCGGCCGCTTCGGCGCGCTGCAGCGCGGACTCGGCATCAGCGGCCTGGACGACGACCAGCGCAGCGGCGTCGGTGGCCGACAGCTCCGCGCGCAGTTCGGCATCGAGCGCCAGCGCCTCGGCCGGCACCGGGCTCAGCGAGCCGAGGTTGTCTTCCCACAGCGCGGCGCGCTGGCTCACGAGCCACAGCGCGGCGACGACGCCGATCCCGGTGATCACGTGCCGCCACGGCGGCAGCGCCCGCAACGCCCGCCCCGTGGCGAGGCCGAGCCAGCGGCGCAGGCCGCTGCCCGGCGTGCCGTCGGGCATCAGCACCGGCAGCACGAAGCGCGTCGTGGCGGCCGCCGCGACCAGCCCGGCGAGCGAGAACACGCCGAGCTGGGCCAGCCCCGGCAGACCCGAGAAGCCGAGCGCGGCGAAGCCGCAGACCGAGGTCAGCAGCCCCAGGCGCAGCGTTGGCCAGCCCTTGCGCAGCCAGGTGCGCCAGCCGGCCGGCGCCCAGGCGCGCGCCTGCACGAGGTAGTAGATCGCGTAGTCGACCGCCTCGCCGATCAGCGTGACGCCGAAACCCAGCGTGATGCCGTGCACGCTGCCGAACACCTGCCCGACGACGGCGACGCCGACCGCTACCCCGGCCGCCACCGGCAGGATCACGGCGCCGAGCGCGGTCACCGAGCCGAAGGCCAGCCACAGCACGCTGCCGATCAGCAGCGCGCCGGCGAGCGCGAGCTGCCGCACCTCGGACTCGATGCGCGCGCGGCTGTCGACCGCGAAGTGCGGTGCGCCGGACAGCAGCAGGCGCAGCGGCGACGACGCGGCGGCGCGAGTTCCGGTGGCTTCGGCAACCGGCGCCGCGCGGGCGGTGACCGCGTCGAACGTGGTCTGCACCGCGGCGATGGCGCGCGCCTGAGCGTCGAGGTCGGCACCGTCGGCACGCGCGACCAGCATGAGCAGCGCACGCGCGCCGTCGGCCGTCGCCCACGCGCCGTCGTGCAGCGCCGGGCCGGCATCGGCGCCCAGGCTGGCCTCGGCGATGCGCTGCGTCTCCCCGGTCGGGTCCCGATCGAGCAGCCGCTTGACGAGTGAGCCCGCGGGCGTGCCGAGCAGCGCCACCGTCTCGTCGATCGCGTCGCGCAGGCCGTCCGGACCGAAGCGCTGCGCGTCGACCGCCGGGCTGAGCGCGTAGCGGTGCTCGACCACCCACTGCCCGACGGCCGCCCAGGCTGCGCTTTCGCCGTTGTTGACCTGTTCGAACAAGCCGCCGGCGCGCAGCGCTGCCGCGAGCGCGTGCGACGCCGCCGCGCGCGCCGCGGCGTCGCCCCCTTCGATGCCGGCCAGCAGCGTGCGTGCCGCCACGCCGCCCTGCAGCTGCTCGGTCAGCAGCCGCTGGCGGGCGTCGGGCGCGGCGGGCAGGAAGGCCGAGAGGTCGGCCGTGAACCGCGTGTGCGCGATCTGCGCGCCGGCGGCCACGGCCAGCGCCAGCCACACCAGCAGCACCGCGGCGCGGCGACCGGCACTCACGAGCCGCGGCGCTCGGGGGTCGACGCCGGCGCGGCGGGGCCCGAGGCGGCCGCGTCGACGGCCGGCAGCGCGCCGGCAGGCAAGGGCCGCGTCGGCGCGATCTGCATCAGCGAGCGATCCCCGTCGGGCAGCCACAGTTCGATCGTGCGCAGGTCAGCGCGCTGGCCACTGAGTCGCAGTTCGCGCACGCTGCCCTGCAGACGGGCGCTGCGCGGTGTCAGCGTGAGGGTCCACTGGTCCGCGCGGCCGGCGACGGCGACGTCGAAAGCCTGCTGCAGCGCTGCCGCGTCGCCGCTCAGCGTGCCGCGCAGCGCGCCCACCAGCGCGCCCAGCGCCGGCACCGCGTCGAGCGCGAGCCGGCGCTGGCGCTCGCCGCGCTGCAGCACCAGCGTATCGCCGTCGACGCGCATCGATTCGACGTGCGGCAGCTCGGTCCGGCGCTCGAAGCGGTCCGGCGCCCTGAAGCGCAGCACGCCGCTGGACTGCAGCGTCTGGTCGAGCACGGAGACGAAGCGCTGCTCGGTGAAGCGTGCCTCGCCGTCGCGCCGCTGCGCCATCAGCGCCATCACGGCCGGCAGGTCCAGCGCCCAGGCCGGCAGAGCGAGCAGCAGGCCCAGGCCGAGTGCCGCCAGCGCCCGCGCGCGTTGCCGGCGCAGCGGCGCACGTGGCGGGCCGGTGTCAACGGGCGGCGCGCGCATCGTCGTCATTCCAGAAGTCGTAGAAGTTGAACCAGTTGTACGGCGCCCGCCGGCACAGCGCGTCGATCTGCGCGACGTAGGCGTGCAGCGCCGCCTGCAGTTGCGCCTCACGCGCCGCGGGGTCGGCGGGCACGCTGCGGAAGTCCGCCAGCGGCATCAGGTTCAGCTCGTAGCGGCGTCCGCCGTGGTACAGGCCGACCATGAACAGTACGCGCCGGCGCAGCATCTGGGCCACCCGCAGCGGGCCGTCGGAGAACGGCGCCGGCCGGCCCAGCAACGGCAGGTGGTGCATCGACGCCCGTGCACCACCGGCGGGTGGCAGACGGTCGCCGAGCATGCCGACCAGGCCCCCGGCGTCGAGCCAGTCGCGGATCGCGAGCGACGAGCCGGGCTGGCCGATCGGGATGATGCCGAGCGGAAAACCCGGCGCCACCGCCTCCAGCGCGGCGTGGATCATCTGCGCGTTGTGCGGGTACATGACCATGGCCACCTTGAGCCCCGGCCGGCGGTCGCCGATCGCGTGCAGCACCTCGAAGCTGCCGAGGTGGGCGCCGAGCAGCACGACGCCGCGGGCCTCGGCGAGCGCCGCATCGACGTGGGCGTTGCCATGCACCTCGATGTCGAAGTCGCGCAGCTGCCCGCGCACGAGGTAGACGCGGTCGAGCACGGTGGCGGCGAAGGTGTGCACGTGCCGGTAGCGGTCGCGCCAGCGCGGCGGGCGGCCGAGCGCGCGGGCCAGGTAGTCGGCCGACGCGCGCCGCGCCGCGCCCGGCGCGAACAGCAGGTAGTACAGCGCGATGCCGTGCAGCACGAGGCGCGCCACCGGCCGGCCGAGCGTGACGGCGATCCACGCCATCAGCCGCAGCAGCCTGCGACTGCCGCGTTCGGGCCGGACAACCCAGGACCGCGGCGCCGCGCTCGCGGCCGGGCCACGGGCGCGGCCCGGTTCGTCGATGCGCGCGCTCACCGGCCGGCTCCCGCGGGCGCGTCCGCCGCGTCCGCCGCGTCCGGCGCAGGGGGTGCGAGGCGCCCCTGGGCGACGCAGCGGGTGCCGTGGCGGACCTCGAAGCGCCAGCCGCGGCCGTGGCGGTCGAGCGCGACGTCGAGCCGGCTGCCGGGCCCGACCGGGCCGAGGAACTTCACCTGCTCGACGCTCCAGCCGTCCTGCGTGCGCGCGCCGGCCACGCGCAGCACCTCGGCCAGGAGCACCACGCCGGGCAGCACCGGCGCGCCCGGGAAGTGACCCTCGAAGGCCGGGTGGTCGGTCGCAATCACGATGCTGCAGCGCGCCGATGCCCGTGCCGACGCCGGGTCCTCAGCCCTCACCCTGCGGCTCCAGTGGCTCGCCCAGCGTCGCGCGGGCGAACGCGGCGAGTGCGCCGGCGGTCAGCTTGCCGGTGGCCTCGCGCGGCAGCGCCGCGACCTGCACCACGCGCCGCGGCAGGAAGGCCGGTTCGACATGCGCGCGCAGCGAGGCGACGATCTCGCGCGCGCTGCGGCCGGGGGCGACGACGAAGGCCACCGTGCGCGCGACCCCGCTGCCGTCGTCCGAAGGCAGCCAGAACGCGCCGTCGGTGACGCCAGCCACGCGGTTCAGGTGGAAATTGAGGTGCGCGAGCGAGCTCCGTTTGCCGGCGACGCGGATCAGGTCGTTGGCGCGCCCGAGCAGCCGGAAGCGGCGTGCATCGATCAGCTCCAGCACATCCGCCAGCGGCGTCGGCTCGAGCACGTGCCCCCCCTGCACGACAAAGACGTCGGCGCCGTCGGCGTCGGCCTCGCGCGCGAGCGTCAAGGCGCCGAGCGTGGTCCAGACCTCGCCGTCGGTGGTGCGGCGCGACGCGACCTGGCCGGCCTCGGTGCAGCCGTAGATCTCGATCAGCCGGCCACCCGTCGCCGCCTCGGCCTCGGCGGCGAGCTGCGGCGACAAGGGCGCGGTGGCCGACAGCAGCAGGTCGACCGGCAGCAGCGCCAGGCCGGCGCCCAGCAGCGTCTTCAGGTGGAACGGCGTCGTGACCAGCGCCCGCGGGCGCGGCAGCCGCTCGAGTGCGGCGACGATGTCGGCCGGGTAGAACGGGCGCCCGCTGTCGAAGGCCGCGCCGCCGAGCAGGCCCAGCAGCACGGTGGACTCAAACCCGTAGCTGTGCTGCGCCGGCACCGTCGCGACGATGTTCAGACCGTCGAGGTCGGGTCGCCCCAGCAGCGTGGCGAGCCGTTCGGCCTCGGCCGCGATGTTCAGCAGCAGCGCGCCCCAGCGCTTGTGGTGCGCTTGCGGCGGGCCCGTCGAGCCCGAGGTCAGCAGGCACACGGCGGACAGGTCGGCCGCAAGCTCGGGTTCGGCCGGCACCGGTACCGGGTCGTCGGCCGCGAAGGCGCCGACCGCGACCGCGGGCAGCCCGGCGAGCTCGGCCGCCGCGGCGTCGCCGGCCGTGCCAGCGTCGACCAGCGCGTACGGCGGCGGGCCGTCGCCCTGCAGCTGCGCCAGCGTCGCCGGCAGCGTGTTCGGCGGCATCAGGCTGGTCTGGCCGCGCAGCAGCGTCGCCACCAGCCCGACCGCAAACGCGTAGCGGTCGGTGCAGAGGTTGACCGGCTGGCCGCGCGCCGGCAAGCGTTCAGCCAGCGCCTGCGCGTCGGCGAGCAGGCGATCGGCACGCACCGGCACGCCGGCGCGCCACGCGACCACGCGCCCGGCCGGGCGGCCGCCGAACAGGGGCACGGTGGCGGTGCGCGCGGGCAGCGTCATGGTGACGGCGGCGGCGTCTGCGGGGCCGCGGCGGCGCCGCCCGCGTGCCGCTGGCGCCACGCCGCCACCGTGCGGCGCAGGTCGATGCGCTCGAACTCGGGGTGCCGCAGGTAGCGCAGCAGGTGTTCGCCGACGAAGAACAGGCCCGCGCTGAGCGGGGTCAGCACGTTGGCGAAGAGCGACCACCAGCGCCACGGCGCGGCCACGTAGAGTGCGAGCGACAGCACCACCATCGCGACGAAGTAGGCGGTCCAGGCGACGGTGAGCCGGCGCGTGTAGGCCCGCATGTCGGGCGTGAAATGCTCGTGCACCGTCTCGCCCATGCGCGTGATCAGCGCGGTGTGGCCGGTGCGCAGGGTCAAGCCGAAGGTGGCGGCCAATGCCGCGTGTGCGCCCGCATGCTGCAGCACGTACAGGCGCTGCAGGTCGACCGCTTCGCCGCTGGCCAGCGCCGCCGACAGTGCGGTGCCGAGCAGCACCGCAGCGATGATGCAGCCGAGCAGGGCGCCGAGGTGGCGCCGGCGCACCGCCATCGCGGCCAGCCCGACCAGCAGCGGCGCGGTGATCGCGAGTGCGCCCCACGGGCGTTCGGCGGAATGCAACATCAGCCAGTGCGAGGCGAGCGCGACCGCCGCGACCGCGGCTCCGAGGGCCAGCACGCGCCACGCGGTCATCGGCGCGGCCCCGTTCCTACTGTGTGCGGTGTTGCGCGACGTGCGCAGCCAGGCTGCGGAGCGACTGGAAGATGCGCTGGTTGTTCTCGTCGTCCGAGCGCAGCTGGAAGCCGTAGCGGCGCGAGACCTCGAGCGCGACCTCGAGGATGTCGATCGAGTCCAGCCCGAGCCCGTCGCCGTAGAGCGGCGCGGCCGGGTCGATCTCGGTCGGCTTGACCTCGAGGTTCAGGGCCTCGACGAACAGGATCGCCAGTTCGCCCTCGAGGGCGCCGAGGTCCTGCTGGGCATCCGGCGCGCTGTCGGACACGATGGGATCGGACACGCAAAATCTCCTGAAGACGCTGGCCTGCGCGAGTCACGCAGGCATGCGCGGGATTGTATGCGGGGCCATCCCGGACCTCCGGCAGCGCCGGCCCTTCGGGCGCGGGTGGCGCGGGCCTCAATGGCGCATCAGGTGCGCATCCGATGCGCGTCAGGACCGCGCCAGCGCGGCCCGCAAGGCCTCGATGCGCGCCCGGTTCGCGCCGAAGTCGCGCCGGCCGACGCGCGAGGCCGAGCGCAGCTGGATGACCCCCGCCGCCGGGTCGGCCCAGAACTCGGCGTCATCGACGAAGCCGAGCCAGCGCGTGCGGAAACTTACCCGCAGGTAGTCCGGCCGAGACTCGACGACCTGCGCGTCGCCGCGCGCCTCGATCAGCCGGCGCAGTCGCTGCAGCGCCGCTGGCCCCGGCTCATCGGCACGCGGCAGCAGCGGATCGATCTGGGCGGCCAGGTGCAGTGGGTGCTCCGGCCACCGCCCGGCCTGGCTGCTGACGCTGTTGTCGGTGCCCGAGGGCGGCTTCAGGCGGCCGTCCGTCACGCCGAGGTCCGCTGGCGGTGCCCCGCCGAAGGCGCCTGCGCGACCGGCGCCGACCGCGAGCACGGCCAGGCCGGCGAGCACGCCCGAGCCGAGCAGCACGCCGCGCAGCGGGCGCGCGCCGCGGTGGGGGGGTCGGATGGGCGAGGTCATGGCGTGCATTCGATGGTGAGTGAGGACGGGCGGCCCGGAAGCGGCCGCGGGCGGCGCCGCGCTGGCAAGATAGCAGGGATGCGCCGCCCGTTGTCGACCCTGCCCCGACCCGGCCCTCCGGCCGCAGGGCGTCGGTCGGGGGGCCTCGGGTTCCGGGCCGCGCTGGCGCTGGTCGGGCTGCTCGGGGTGGCTGCTGCGCCGGCGCAGACGGGCGCGACGCCGGCCGTGCCGGCCTCTCCGGTCGCGGCCTCCGCGCCACCCATCGTCGCCACACCGCTGCCGTACCCCGCGGCCGTGGCCGCGCGCTTTGTCGAGCCGCCGCAGCACTACGACACGCCCGGCCTGCAAGCGGGCCGCAGCACGGCCACGAGCAACGAGGAACTCGAGGCCGCGCTGCGTGCCCTCGCGGCCCGCGGGGGGGCGCAGCGCATCGACCTCGGCCGCAGCGGCGCCGGCGCCGCGCTGAGCGCACTGTGGTTCACGCGCGGCCCGGGCCGGCCCGTCGTGCTGCTGCTGGGCCAGCAGCACGGCAACGAGCCGGCCGGTGCCGAAGCGCTGCTCGTCGTCGCGCAGCGCCTGGCCGACGCCGCCGCGCCACTGGCCGCACTGCTCGAGCACATCGACGTCCTCGTCTGGCCGCGCGTCAACCCTGACGGCGCGCTGATCGGGCGGCGCACCAATGCCGCCGGGCTCGACGTCAACCGCGACCACCTGCTGCTGCGTACCGCCGAAGCGCAGGCGGTGGCGGCGCTGTTCCGACGCTTCCGGCCGGTGCTGGTGATCGATGCCCACGAACACATCGCGCTCGGCCGTTACCTGCCGAAGTTCGGCGCCATCAAGCGCCACGATCTGTTGCTGCAGTACGCGACGACGCCGAACCTGGCGCCGGCGATCGACGCCGCGGCGCTCGGCTGGTTCGACCCGCCGCTGCGCGCCGCGCTCCACAGCGCCGGGCTGACGGTCGACTGGTACCACACGAACCCGACCGCGCCCGACGATCGCCGGCTGTCGATGGGCGGGCTGCGGCCCGACCTGGCGCGCAACGCGGGCGGCTTGCGCCACGCGGTCAGCGTGTTGCTGGAGTCGCGCGGGCTCGACCTCGGCCGCCTGCGCCTCGAGCGGCGCGTGCACACCCACGTGGTGGCGATCGAAGCGTTGCTGCGGGCGGCGTCCGAGCGCCCGGCGGCGCTGCAGCGGCTGTACGAGGACGCCGGTGCGGCACTCGCCGCGCGCGCGTGTCGCGGCCGCGTCGCGCTCGAGGCGCAGCCGAGCCTGGAGCGGCGCGTCGTCCTGATGCTCGACCCGGTGAGCGGCGCCGACACGCCGGTCGAGGTCGAGTGGGCCTCGGCGCTGCGCATGACGGCGCTGCGCGAG
The DNA here is from genome assembly GCA_040007675.1 of Rubrivivax sp. Taxonomy (GTDB): domain Bacteria; phylum Pseudomonadota; class Gammaproteobacteria; order Burkholderiales; family Burkholderiaceae_C; genus Rubrivivax. Next base: position 1,512 of record JBDTUO010000058.1, on the reverse strand, counting down.
CGCGCTCGCCCTTGCGGTTACTGGCTCGCGGCCGGCGAGACGGCCGTGGTCGCGCGGCTGCAGGCGCTCGGGTTGCAGGTGCGCACGCTGTCGGCGCCGGCCGAGCTGGCGGTCGAGCGCTTCCGCGAGATCGCGCGCGGCGAGGGCGCGCGCACCGACGTGCTCGGTCGCATCCAGGACCCCGACCGCGTGCGGCGGGTCGTCGTCGCGCTCGAGCCGGGGCTGCTGTCAGCGCCGCCCGGCAGCCACTACGTGGGGCTGGACCAGCCGCTGGCCGAACTGGCGGTTGCCGCGCTCGAGCCCGACACGCAGGACAGCTTCTTCGCCCACGGCTTGCTCACCGAACTCGACCGCGTCGCCCGTGTCAGCGCCCCGCCGCCACCTCCATCGCGCCGCGTCGCGCCAGCACCGCCGCTGGAACCCCTGCCGGCGCCCACGCCACCGCCGACGCGCTGAGCTGGGTCGGCGCGGGCAAGGCGCGACCGCGTCGGCGACATGGCGCGAAAGCGCTGCGCGACGCGCCGGCCACAGCCACCCGAGACCAGGCCGGAGCGACGACGAGGAGGCCGGTGCCCGGACCCGCTCAGCGACGACGCGTGCCGAGCAGCGAGCCGAGCACGCCGCGCACGATTTGGCGCCCGACCGCCGAGCCGATGCTGCGCACCGCGGAGGCCGCCGCCGCTTCGGCCAAACCTGCATGACGGCCGCCGCGCGGGCCGGTGCGGCCGAAGATCGCACCCTTCAGCTCGTCCATCAGGCCGCCACCGGCCGCGCCGGGCGGGGGCGTCGCCCCGGCCGGTGTACCGGCGCGGGGGCCGCCCGGCGCGGTCGCGGTGCCGGTGCTCGCGCTGGCCGGGGCCGCGGCGCGCGCGGCGAGCTTCTCGTAGGCCGATTCGCGGTCCTCGGTGGTGTCGTAGACGCCGGCCACCAGCGAATCGCGCATCAGGGCCTTGCGCTCCACGGGCGTGATCGGGCCCATGCGGCTGCCCGGCGGCAGCACGTAGACGCGTTCGGTGACGCTCGGGCGACCCTTGGCGTCGAGGAAGCTGACCAGCGCCTCACCGACCGCGAGCTCGGTGATCGCCGCGGCCATGTCGCCGAGCGCCGGATTCGGCCGCATCGTGTCGGCGGCCGACTTGACCGCCTTCTGGTCGCGCGGCGTGAAGGCGCGCAGCGCGTGCTGCACCCGGTTGCCGAGCTGCGACAGCACCGTGTCCGGAATGTCGAGCGGGTTCTGCGTCACGAAGTAGACGCCGACGCCCTTGGACCGCACCAGCCGCACCACCAGCTCGATCCGCTCGATCAGCACCTTGGGCGCATCGTCGAACAGCAGGTGCGCTTCGTCGAAGAAGAACACGAACTTGGGTTTTTCGGGGTCGCCGATCTCGGGCAATTGCTCGTACAGCTCGGACAACAGCCAGAGCAAAAAGGTCGCGTACAGCCGCGGCGCGTTCATCAGCTTGTCGGCGGCCAGCACGTTGACCACGCCGTGGCCCGCCGAATCGGTCTGCA
>JBDTUO010000057.1:0-11354 GCA_040007675.1 Rubrivivax sp. | reverse complement strand
GTCGTCGCGAGCACGAACTTCAGGTACTCGGGCGGCTCCTCGAGGGTCTTCAGCAACGCGTTGAAGGCGTCCTTGGTGAGCTGGTGCGCCTCGTCGATCATGAAGACCTTGAAGCGCCCGACGCTCGGCTTGTAGGCCGCGCGCTCTATCAGATCGCGGATCTCGTCGATGCTGCGGTTGCTCGCGGCGTCGAGTTCGATGTAGTCGACGTAGCGATCGGCGTCGATCGCGGTGCACGCGGCGCACACGCCGCACGGGTGCGCGGTGATGCCGCCGCTGCCGTCGGCGCCGATGCAGTTCAGCGACTTGGCCAGGATGCGCGAGATCGTCGTCTTGCCGACACCGCGCGTGCCGGTGAACAGATACGCGTGGTGCAGCCGCTGCTGCGTCAGCGCGTTGACCAGCGCCTGCACGACGTGCGGCTGCCCGACCATCTGGTCGAAGCTGCGCGGCCGGTACTTGCGGGCCAGGACCACTGTGCTCATCACGCTCATTCTACGGGTCGACCCCCGGCGATAATCCCGCCCCATGACCGCTGGCGATGCCTCCGACACCCCACTCGACTACGCGCAGGCGGGTGTCGTCTACGACCTCATCGACCCGCTCAAACTCGCCGCCCAGCGGGCCGCCGCGGCGACCGCGACCCAGCTCACTTCGCACGGCTTCCAGGAAGTCGCGGCATCGCGCGGCGAATCGGCCTATGTCGTCGACGTCGGGCCGTTTCACCTCGCCAGCATCGTCGAGTGCCTGGGCAGCAAAGCGCTGGTGGCCGACGAGATGGCCCGCCTGAGCGGCCGCAGCGACCACTACGCCGACATCGCGCAGGACACGATCGCGATGGCAGTCAACGACCTCATCACGGTCGGTGCGACGCCCCTCGTCGTGCAGGCCTACTGGGCCGCCGGCGGCAGTGACTGGTTCGCCGATCGCGCGCGCGCCGAGGCGCTGGTGGCGGGCTGGCAGCGCGCCTGCGAGGCCTGCGGCGTCAGCTGGGGTGGCGGCGAGACGCCGGCGCTTGCGGGGATCGTCGAGGCCGGCCGCATCGACCTCGCGGCCTCGTGCACCGGCATCGTATCGCCGAAGACGCGGCTCACGCTCGGCGATCGCCTTGCGGCCGGCGATGCGATCGTGCTGCTGGCCTCCAGTGGCATCCACGCGAACGGGCTGAGCCTCGCGCGCAAGCTCGCCGAGCGGCTGCCGCAGGGCTACCTGACCGAGATCACACCCGGCTGTACCTACGGTGACGCGCTGCTCGCGCCGACCGTGCTGTACGCGCCGGTGACCGAGGCACTGGCTGCGGCCGGCATCGTGCCCCACTACGCGGCGAACATCACCGGCCACGGCTGGCGCAAGCTGCTGCGCCACCCGGCGCCGTTCACGTACCGCATGCACACGCTGCCGCCGGTGCCGACGGTGCTGGCCTTCATCCAGCAGCAGGCACGCCTGGACGATGCCGAGGCCTATGCGACCTTCAACATGGGGGCCGGATTCGCGTTGTTCGTCGCCGCGGCGGACGCTGCACGCTGCGTCGAGATCGCGCAGGCCAGGGGTGTCGCCGCCTGGATCGCCGGCCAGGTGGAAAGCGGGCCGAAGCAGCTGTTCATCGATCCGATCGGCGTGCACTGGGGCGCCGACGCCCTGCGCCTGCGCTGACCGGCCAGGCCGCAGGTTCGCGACTCCCTCACCCGGCAGGGCCGACGGGCCGACCGCTACAATCGTCGGTGACGGGCCTCCCCGCATGGAAGCGCGCCCAACCGGGTCAGGTGGGGAACCAAGCAGCCCTAAGCGTTGCGACCAGTGCCGGGGGTAAGGCTCGTCACCCGCCCCCGCGTCCGCCTCAGGATGCGCGGCACAGCGCGTGGCGCTTCAGGCTTCCCCCGGCACCGTGTCCTGCGCGAGCCGCACCGACGGGGTCGGCGGGGGTGGCGGGGGTGGTGGGGCCGGCGAGTCCGGGGGCGCAAGCTGAAGCGCCGAACGAACGTCGCTCACATCGATGCCCAGCGTCCGCGCGTAGCGCCCGGCCACCCGCTGCAGCGCGCCGGCGACCCGGCCCGCCGGGCACGCCAGTGCGTCGACCGCCTCGTTGGCGCAGCTCGCGACCGCGCGCAGCACGTCGTCGTCGTGGTCGGCTGAACGCACCGGGGCGCCCGTCGGCAGTCGACGCAGCATTTGCAGCACGCTGGCGTCCAGCCCCCAGTGGCGCGCAATGGCGATGCCGAGCGACTCGACACTGGTGCCCAGCACCGCGTACGACGCCGCGGCGTCGTCGAGCCCCGGGTCGTCCGGCTCGCCCGCGCGCGCTGCCGGCTGCGGCTGCGTCAGGCGCTGGATCTGCGCCGCCTCGTCCGGAAAGTGGTACTGCAGCGCGAGCGGCCCGAGGCGCTGGAGCAGCGTCACGAGGCCGACGACCTCGGCGTCGTAGCCCGCCGGTCGCAGTGACTGCGCCGCCCGCGCCGCCCGGTGGGCGCGCGCCATCGCGGCACGCAGCGCCGGCGCCTGTGCCTCGGTTGCGCCCCCGGGCCACGGCCGAAGCGCCAACGCCCCGCGGCGCACGCCGTCGAGCCCGAGCATCGCGATCGCGCGGCGCACCGTCAGCACCGGGCCGTTGCCGGCGACCTGAACCCCACGCACCTGCGCGGTGTTGACCATGCGCAGCAGCTCGAAGCTGAGCGCCAGGTCCTGCAGCACGATTTCGGCGAGTTCACCCGTGCGCTCGCGCTCCATCAGCGCCAGCCGGGCGACGCGTTCGGCGGCACCGGGCGCCGCCGGCAGCAAGCCCACGCTGTGCAGGCGCTCCAGCAGCAGCGCGACGACACCCTCGCCCTCGGCCTCGGCGCGCAGCCAGCCGTCGAGCGCGCGCGCCAGCGTGCGCGCGTTGCGGTAGCGGTGCCGCGGCTGGCGGTCGGTCGCGCGGTTGACGATCGCGCGCAGCGGCTCGGGGATCGGATGGGTCGTCGTCCACGGCAGGCGCACGAGGTCACGGCCGGCAGGCGGCAGCGCGTGGTCGATCAAACGGCCGCTGTCGGCTTGGCCGAGCGCCGGCGAGCCGACCAGCGCCTGGTGAAGCACCAGGGCCAGCGCCAGCACGTCGCGTCGCGCAGCGGACCGCTGCATCGCGAGCGCCTCGGCGTCGAGTGCGGCGGCCCCGCGGCCAGGCTGCCCGGCGTCGGCCTCGGTGGCCTCGAGGCCCATCAGCTGCGCATGTCCCTGATCGTCCAGCTGCACCAGGTACGGCTGCACGTCGTGGTGGGCCAGACCGGCATCGTGAGCGAAGGCCAGGCCTTCGAGCACCTCCACCGCCCAGGACGCTACGTCGACGCCAGGCTGTCCGTCGGCATCGAGGCGCTCGGCCAGCAGCGCGCCGGTCGGGGCGTCGTGTGCCAGCCAGGGCCAGCCGTCGACGACGCCAGTGTCGATGACCGGAGCGAGGTTCGGATGCTGCACGCGCGCCGCACGACGCACGGTCGAGAGCCAGCGCTCGACGGCCCCGGCGTCGGGCGGCTGGCGACGCGGCAGCACGAGCACCAGATCGTGGCCTCGCCGGGGGTCGGCGACGCGCCAGGCCATCGTGCGCTCGCTCTTGCCGAGCAGGCGGCGCAGGCCGAAGCGGCCGAAGCGGCGCACCGGCGCGGCCGCGGGATCGGCAGCGTCGGGCACGGCAGGAGGGGCCGGAGTCGACATGTCCCGCCATTGGACCCGTGCCGGCCGCACGGCAAAACGACGAAAAGGCGCCGAATCTGCGGCCGTTCCATGCGGGCTGCGCCCACGCGGGCGACCCCATCGCCGCGCCGGCACCAGCGCCCCGATGCCGGTGTGGCGCGGGCGCTTGTGTCAGAATCTTCACGCACCCGTGGCCTTCGGTCGCCGGGTCAGGAGAAACAGCCCCATGAGCAGCGAACTGATCAAACACGTGACCGACCAGTCCTTCGGCGCCGATGTGCTGAAATCGGACAAGCCGGTGCTGGTGGACTACTGGGCCGAGTGGTGCGGCCCCTGCAAGATGATCGCGCCGATGTTGGACGAGCTGTCCAAGACCTATGAAGGGCGGGTGCAGATCGCCAAGCTCAACGTCGACGAGAATCGCGAGGTTCCGGCCCAGCACGGCATTCGCGGCATCCCGACGCTGCAACTGTGGAAGAACGGCGAGCTCGTTCGTTCACTGGTTGGCGCCAAGCCCAAGGCCGAACTGGCGGCCTTCCTCGACGCGCATCTATAATCTGCGCAACGCCAGTGGCGCCCCCTGCACGATGCAGGGTCGCTGCCGGCGCCGGAATGCCATCGCGCACGTGGCCCTCGGGCCCACCGGCGGCGCGAGTTCGGCCCCTGACAACACTTCCCCTTGACATCTGATTCCGGGCGCCGGGACCTCGAGGTCCCGATCGCGACCCGCGGCACCGCAGCGGCCACCGACATCCGGCCGGTCCGTTTGCGGGCACTGTCACAGCCCGAGGAGGTTGGACCCCCATGCACCTGTCCGAACTGAAAGCCCAGCACGTCTCCGAGCTCATCACGATGGGCGAGACGCTGGAAATCGAGAACGTCGCCCGCATGCGCAAGCAGGAGCTGATGTTCGCGATCATGAAGAAGCGCGCCAAGGGCGGCGAGCAGGTCTTCGGCGACGGCGTGCTCGAGGTGCTGCCTGACGGCTTCGGTTTCCTGCGCTCGATCGAGGCCAGCTACATGGCGTCGACCGACGACATCTACCTGTCGCCGAGCCAGATCCGACGCTTCAACCTGCACACCGGCGACATGGTCGAGGGGGAGGTGCGGGTGCCGAAGGACGGCGAGCGCTACTTTGCCCTGGTGAAGGTCGACCGTGTGAACGGCCTGACGCCCGAGCAGAGCAAGCACAAGATCATGTTCGAGAACCTGACGCCCCTGTTTCCCAAGGAGCAGTTCAAGCTCGAGCGCGACATCAAGGGCGAGGAGAACATCACCAGTCGCATCATCGACTTGATCGCCCCCATCGGCAAAGGCCAGCGCGCGCTGCTGGTCAGCCAGCCCAAGAGCGGCAAGACGATGATCATGCAGCACCTGGCGCATGCGATCGTGGCCAACCATCCGGACGTGCACCTGATCGTGCTGCTGGTCGACGAGCGGCCGGAGGAAGTGACCGAAATGCAGCGCACGGTGCGCGGCGAGGTCATCAGCTCGACCTTCGACGAACCGGCCGCGCGCCACGTGCAGGTCGCCGAGATGGTGATCGAGCGCGCCAAGCGGCTGGTCGAGATGAAGATGGACGTCGTGATCCTGCTCGACAGCATCACGCGCCTTGCGCGCGCCTACAACAACGTGCTGCCCTCATCCGGCAAGGTGCTGACCGGCGGCGTCGACGCCAATGCACTGCAGCGGCCCAAGCGCTTCTTCGGCGCCGCGCGCAACATCGAGGAAGGGGGCTCGCTGACCATCATCGGCACCGCGCTGATCGATACGGGCAGCCGCATGGACGAGGTGATCTACGAGGAGTTCAAGGGCACCGGCAACTGCGAGATCTACCTCGACCGTCGAATGTCCGAGAAGCGTGTCTACCCCGCCATCCTGCTCAACAAGAGCGGCACGCGGCGCGAGGAACTGCTGCTGAAGCCGGAGATCCTGCAGAAGACCTGGATCCTGCGCAAGCTGCTGTACCCGATGGACGAGATCGAGGCGATGGAGTTCATCCTCGAGAAGATGAAGGCGTCGAAGAACAACCTCGACTTCTTCGACATGATGCGCCGGGGCGGCTGACCCCCGCGAAGCCTATAATGCTGGGTTGTACAAAACTCGGCAAGTGCGTCGCACCGTGCGACGTGGCTCCCGGCCCTGACCCGAGGTTCTCCCCCATGAAAGACGGCATCCACCCGGCCTACCGCGACGTCTGCTTCGTCGACCTGTCGAACGGCTTCCAGTTCGTGACCCGCTCGTGCCTTCAGACGCGCGAGAAGATCACGCTCGACGACGGGCGCGAGTTGCCGCTGATGAAGCTCGAGTCGACGAGCGAGTCGCACCCGTTCTACACCGGAACGCAGAAAAGCATCGACAGTCTGGGCGGTCGGGTCGAGAAGTTCCGCAACAAGTTCGCCCGCGTCGGCATCAAGAAGTGAAGCGCTCGGCGCCGCGTTGCGGTGCCATGCGCGTCCTTGCGAAGGCAGCCCCAGGCTGCCTTTTTTCTTGCCGGCACCGCATCGGGCAAGCGGCTGTACACATGACATGATCGCCGCGTGGAGACGACTCCGACACCGGCGCTGGTGACTCGCCGCGGCGCCCAGCCGCTGCCGCGTCTGGCGCTGTGGCTGCTCTGCGCCGCTTACCTGCTGCCCGGCGTGTTCGGGCGTGACCCCTGGCGCAACGCTGACCTGACCTCGTTCGGGCTGATGGCGGCGATGGCAGATGGGCGCTCGCCGTGGACATCCCCGATGCTCGGCGGCGTCGCGGTCGACAGCGCACTGCTGCCCCACTGGATCGGCGCTGCCGCGATCGCGGCCCTCGGCCCGATCGTCGGCGCGCCGCTGGCGGCGCGGCTGCCGTTCGTGTTCTTGCTGGGGTTGACACTGGCGCTGACCTGGTACGCGACCTACCACCTCGCCCGCACCGAGGCCGCCCAGCCGGTGGCCTTCGCCTTCGGTGGCGAGGCCGACCCGGTGGACTACGCACGCGCGATCGCCGACGCGGCCCTGCTCGCGCTGATCGCGTGCCTGGGGCTGCTGCAGCTGGGCCATGAAACCACGCCTGAGCTGGTGCAGCTGACCGCGGTGGCCGTGCAGCTGTGGGCACTCGCGGCGGCGCCATTCCGTCCACGCACCGCGCGCGCCGTGTTGCTGGTGGCGTTGCCGCTGCTGGCGGCCTCCGGCGCGCCGGCGATGGCGGTCGCGATGGGCATCGGCGGCGTGCTGGTCTGTCGGGGTTCGAGCTATCCGACGGTGCGCGAGTCCGCGCGCTGGCTCGGCGCCGGCACCGTGGCCGCGGCGGGCATCGGCGTGCTCGCCGGCACCTGGCGCTGGCGCGTGCCGTCCGCCGTCGACGAGGGTACGCTGTGGTCGATCGTGCGCCAGCTGGCCTGGTTCCTGTGGCCGGCCTGGCCCTTGGCGCTGTGGACGCTGTGGCGCTGGCGGCGGCACCTCATGCACCGGCACGTGTCGGTGCCGCTGGTGATCGCCGGCGTCGCGCTGACCGCCAATCTGGTGATGCTCGGTGCGGACCGTGCGCTGTTGCTGGGGCTGCCGGCGCTGGCGATCCTGGCCGCGTTTGCGCTGCCGACTCTGCGCCGCGGGGCCGCCGCAGCGATCGACTGGTTCTCGGTCTGCTTCTTCAGCGTCTGTGCGATTGCGATCTGGGTGATCTACGTGTCGCTGCAGACCGGCGTGCCCGCGAAGCCGGCAGCCAACGTGGCCCGGCTCGCGCCGGCGTTCATGCCCACCCTGCGTCCGGTCGACCTGCTCGCCGCGCTGCTGGCGACACTTGCCTGGCTGTGGCTGGTGCGCTGGCGCACGGGCCGGCACCGCGAAGCGGTGTGGAAGAGCCTGGTGCTGCCCGCCGCCGGCGTGGCGCTGAGCTGGCTGCTGCTGATGACCTTGTGGCGCCCGCTGCTCGACCACGCGCGCAGCGCGCGGCCGTGGGTCGAGGCGCTGCAGCCCCTGGTCGGCGCGCAGCCCGAGTGTGTCAGCGCGCCCGACGTGCCGCCCGCGCTGGTGGCCGCGCTCGAGGTGCATGGACCGTGGCGCGTGCGCGCCGGGGCTGCGGCTTCCTCCGGCGCGCCCTGCCCGGTGTTGCTGCAATGGCGGCGAGCGGTTCCTAAGGGTGCGCCGCCGACGCCACCGGGCCCGGGCTGGACACTGGTCGGCCGCGCCTCGCGTCCGACCGACCGCAACGAGATCACGTGGGTATGGCGGCGCTCGGGGCCGCGACGATAGGCGCCGGCATCGCCCGCACCCGCGCCGACGGGAAGATCAGCCGGAATCGAGAGCCCTGCCCCGATTCGCTGTCGACCTCGATGCTGCCGCCGTGGCGCTGCATCACGTGCTTGACGATAGCCAGGCCGAGCCCGGTGCCGCCGGTGTTGCGCGCGCGGCTGCTGTCGACGCGGTAGAAGCGCTCGGTCAGGCGCGGCAGGTGTTCGCGCGCCACGCCGATTCCGCTATCGCACACCTCGACCACGCCTGCACCATCGGCGCGCAGCGTCCAGGCGAGCGCTATGCGGCCACCGGTCGGCGTGTAGCGCACCGCGTTCGACAGCAGGTTGCCGATGGCGCTGTGCAGTTCGGCATCGACGCCGGCAACCTCGACCGCGGCGGCGCCGATATCCACCTCCAGCGTATGTCGCCCGGCAGACAGCGCGCGCGCCTCGGCCTCCGCGCGCCGCAGCAGGTCGGCCATCGGCACCCAGCGGTCTGCCTGAGGGCGTGGGCTGCCCTCCAGCTGCGCGAGCGTCAGCAGGTCGGCCACGAGGGCCTGCATGCGCGTCGTCTGCTGATCCATCAGCAGCAGCACCCGCTGGCGTTCGGACTCCGACAAGGGCAGGCTGGCCATCGTCTCGACGAAGCCCGCCAGCACCGTCAGCGGCGTGCGGATCTCGTGCGAGACGTTGGCGACGAAGTCACGCCGCATCGCCTCTGACCGCTCGCGCTCGGTGACGTCCTGCGACAGCACCAGCATCCTGCCTTCGCCGTAGGGCCGCACGGTGACGGACAGCGACGCCTGCCCCTGCGGCGCCTCGAAGCCGACCGGCTCATCAAAGCAAGCCTCGTTCAAATAGGCCTTGAACGCCGGTGCGCGGACCAGATTCGTGATGCGCTGGCCACGGTCACGCTCGGGGTCTAGGCCGAAGTGGTCGGCGGCGACGCGATTGCACCAGTCGATCTGGCCGCGCCGATCCAGCAGCAGCACGCCGTTGGGAGACGCCTCCAGCGCCGAGAGGATCTGGTCGAGCCGGCGCCGCTCCTCGTCGAGCGCACGCTCGCTCTGGCGCAGGGCCCGTTCGACGCGGTAGCCGACCTCGCCCCAGAACCCGGTGTCACGCGGCGCGGAGTCGTGCTGTCCGCCGCGCAGCCAGCGCAGCAGCTGGTCGCCGCGCCGTGCGTCGATCGTGGTGACCAGGGCGACGCCGAGCGCCGCACCCGCGAGGCCACCCACGATCGGCCCCCCGTAAGTGCTGCCGACGACGAGGCCAATGGTCGCACCGGCCGCCAGTGCCGCCAGCACGGTCGCCACCCGACGCGGTGTGCTGCCACTCATCGCCGCGGTATCCGTGCGGTCGCGATCAACCGGCGTTCAGCCGGCCACGTTGCCGGCCGCTCGCGCCAGCCGGTAGCCCGCGCCGCGCACGGTCTCGATCAGCGCCGCCGCGTCCACCGGCTGCAGCGCCTCGCGCAGGCGCTTGACGTGCACGTCGACCGTGCGTTCCTCGATGAAGACATGGTCGCCCCAGACGCGGTCCAGCAACTGGGCGCGGCTGTGCACCCGCTCCGGATGCGCGAGCAGGTAGTGCAGCAACCGGAACTCGGTCGGGCCGAGCCGCACCTCCTGCGGTACGTCGCCGAGCGCGCGCGACACGCGCCGCGTCGAAGGGTCGAGCCGCAGCCCCGCGATCTCCACCGCGGCGTCCAGCGCCTCAGGCGCACGCCGGCGCAGCACCGCGCGAATGCGCGCCAACAGTTCCTTGGGCGAGAACGGCTTGGTCAGGTAGTCGTCGCCGCCCGCGTCCAGCCCCTGGATCTTGTCGGTCTCCTGGTTGCGTGCGGTCAGGAAGACGATAGGCAGCGCGCTGGTGCGCGACTGCGCACGCCAGCGTTGCGCGAGCTGCACACCGGACAGGCCCGGCAGCATCCAGTCGAGCAACACGACATCCGGCAGGATGCGGTCCACCGCCGCCTGCGCCTCGTCGGACGAGCGTGCGATCTCGACCTCGTAGCCCGCATGGCGCAGGTTCAAGACCACCAGCTCGGCGATCGCCGCCTCGTCCTCGACGACCAGCACCCGGCTCATCGGCGGGCTCCGGTCGCGGCCGCAGCGGTCGTCACCGGACGACGTCCTCGACCGCCTGCACCGAATGGTGGCGCACGTCGGTCCCCTTGACGATGTAGATCACCGCCTCGGCCAGGTTCTTCGCATGGTCGCCCACCCGTTCGATCGCCTTGGCGACGAACACCAGTTCGATGCTCGAAGAGATCGTGCGCGGGTCTTCCATCATGTAGGTGATCAGCTTGCGCAGCAGGCCTGCGAATTCGTCGTCGATCTGGTCGTCGTGCTTCAGTACCTCGAGCGCCTTGATGGCGTCCAGTCGCGCAAACGCGTCGAGCGCATTGCGCAGCGATGCGATCGCCAGCTCGGACTCGAAACGCAGATCAGCGACCGGCAGCCGCAGGCGGTTCGGCACCCCGGCGTCGATCAGGCGCAGCACCACGCGCGCGATCCGCGCCGCCTCGTCGCCGACGCGCTCGAGGTTGGCGATCGTGCGCGACACCGCAATCAGCAGCCGCAGGTCGCGCGCGGTCGGCTGGCGGCGCGCGATGATCCCGGACAGGTCGCGGTCGATCTCGACTTCCATCCGGTTGACGCGCTCCTCCTGCCGCAGCACCTGGGACGCGGAGTCGGCGCTGAACTCTGCGAGTGCGGAGACTGCCTGTGCGACCTGGGACTCCACCAGGCCGCCCATCTCGAGCACACGGTTGGAGATGCCGCTGAGCTCGGCGTCGAACTGGGAAGAAAGGTGCTTGTCGGGCATGGCGATTTCCTGTGGGCGGGGTGGCCGGGGTCGGTCAGCCGAAACGTCCAGTGATGTAGTCCTCGGTATCTCTCTTCTTCGGCTTCATGAACAGCTCGCCGGTGGCGCCGAACTCGACCAGATCCCCGAGGTACATGTACGCGGTGTAGTCAGACACGCGCGCGGCCTGCTGCATGTTGTGCGTGACGATCACGACCGTGTAGTCGGCCTTCAGCTCGGTGATCAGCTCCTCGATCTTGCCGGTCGAGATCGGGTCGAGCGCCGAACAAGGCTCATCGAGCAGCAGCACCTCGGGCCGGATCGCGATCCCGCGCGCGATGCACAGGCGCTGCTGTTGGCCGCCCGACAGGCCGGCGCCGCTCTGGCCGAGCTTGTCCTTGACCTCGGTCCACAGCGCGGCCTTCTTGAGCGCCCACTCGACACGCTCGTCCATCTCGACGCGCGGCAGGCGCTCGAACAGGCGCACGCCGAATGCGATGTTGTCGTAGATCGACATCGGAAACGGGGTCGGCTTCTGGAACACCATGCCGATGCGCGCCCGGATCAGCGACACGTCTTCGCGCCGCTCGAGGATGTTGTGGCCGTCGACGTTGATCTGCCCTTCGGCGCGCTGGTCGGGATACAGCTCGAACATGCGGTTGAAGGTGCGCAGCAG
>JBDTUO010000056.1:0-11420 GCA_040007675.1 Rubrivivax sp. | reverse complement strand
GGGTCGACGCCGCGCTCGAATCGGTGGCCGGCATCGGTGCTGAAGTTGTAGCGGCGCGATCGCCCTGCCACCGCGTCCGGCCACCAGAAGGCGGCTTCGACATACACGTTTCGCGTCGTGTCGGACACCGCCGTTGCGGCGCCCCCCATGATGCCGGCCAGCGACTCGACGGCCAGCGCGTCGGCAATGACGCCGACCCCGGCATCGACCTCGACCGTGTTGCCGTTCAGCAGCGTCAGCGTCTCGCCGGGCCGGCCCCAGCGCACGACGAGCCGGTCGTGGATCTTGTCGAGATCGAAGATGTGCGAAGGGCGGCCGTACTCGAACATCACGTAGTTCGAGATGTCGACCAGCGCGGTGACGCTGCGCTGGCCGCAGCGCGCCAGGCGCTCGACCATCCAACCCGGCGTGCGGGCGGTCGTATCGACGTCGCGCACGACGCGGCCGGAGAAACGCCCGCAGAGGTCCGGCGCCTGCACGTCCACCAGCAGTCGCTGCGCGTGGCGCGGCGGCACCGGCTGGGTTCGCGGCGTCTTCAGTTCGGCGCCAGTCAGCGCCGCGACCTCGCGCGCGATGCCGTAGACGCTCAAGCCGTGCGCCAGATTGGGCGTCAGCTTCAGCGTGAAGATCGTGTCGTCGAGCGCCAGTACGCTGCGGATGTCGGCCCCCAGCGGCGCGTCGGCAGGCAGCTCGAGGAGGCCGCCGTGGTCGTCGTCGATCTGCAGTTCCTTGGCCGAACACAACATGCCGTGGCTGTCGACGCCTCGCAGCGTGCCCACGCCGATGTGCAGTGGCTTGCCGTCGGCAGCGGGCGGCAGCGCGGCACCGACCATGGCCAGCGGTGCGCGCAGCCCGACGCGGGCGTTCGGCGCACCACAGACGATCTGCAGCCGCTCGGCGGCGCCGATGTCGACCTGGCAGACGCGCAGCCGGTCGGCCTGCGGATGCGGCACGGCGTCGACGATTTCAGCCACGACGACGCCGCTGAACGGGGGGGCGACCGGGCGCAGGCTCTCGACCTCCATGCCGGACATCGTCAGCAGATCGGCGAGCGCCTGAGTGGAAAGCGGCGGGTTGCAGAATTCGCGCAACCACGACTCGGGGAATTGCATGGATGGCTCGCTTGGCTACTTGAATTGCGCCAGGAAGCGCAGGTCGTTCTCGAAGAAGGTGCGCAGGTCCGGCACCCCGTAACGCAGCATCGCGAGTCGGTCGGAGCCCATGCCGAACGCAAAGCCGATGTGGTGTTCCGGGTCGAGCCCGAAGTTGCGCACGACGTTCGGGTGCACCTGGCCGGAGCCCGCCACTTCCAGCCAGCTGCCCGACAGCGGGCCACTGCGGAACGAGATATCGATCTCGGCCGAGGGCTCGGTGAACGGGAAGAACGAGGGCCGGAATCGCACGTCGAAGTCGTCGGTCTCGAAGAACTGACGCACGAATTCGCTGAAGACGTATTTCAGGTCCTTGAAGCTGACGTTTTCGCCGATCCACAGCCCTTCGCACTGGTGGAACATCGGCGAGTGCGTGGCGTCGCTGTCTACACGGTAGGTACGGCCCGGCGCGATGACGCGGATCTCGGGGACCGGCTCCCCGCGCGTGAGGGCATCGGCATGCCGCGCCGCATGGGCGCGGGCATAACGAACCTGCATCGGGCTGGTGTGCGGGCGCAGGTTGAGCCAGCGGCCGTCAGCGTCCTTCAGGTCGACGTAGAACGTGTCCTGCATCGAACGCGCAGGATGGTTCTCCGGATTGTTGAGTGCCGTGAAGCTCATCCAGTCGGTCTCGATCTCGGGGCCGTCGGCGACGTCGAATCCCATCGAACCGAAGATCGCCTCGATGCGCTCCATCGTGCGGCTGACCGGGTGCAGGCTGCCGCTGCCGCGCCGGCGGCCCGGCAGCGTCACGTCCAGCGCCTCGGCGCGCAGCTGGCGGTCGAGGTCGGCGTCGGCCAGCGCCTCGCGGCGCGCGCTCAGCAGCGCCTCGATCTGCTGCTTGGCCTGGTTGACCGCGGCGCCACGCGCCTTCTTCTCGTCGGGCGCGAGCGTGGCCAGCGTCTTGAGCTGCTCGGTCACGCGGCCGCCCCGCCCGAGGTAACGCGCCTTCGCGTCCTCCAGCGCCGCCGCGCCGTCGGCGGCCGCGAAGTCGGCGCGCGCGGCGTCGACCAGGTCTTCGAGTGCGTTCATCGTCGTACCGGCAATGAAAAAGGCCGCCCGCAGGTGACGGCCTTGGAAGCGGAACGCCGGAGGGCGGAGACGCCCTCCGGCGAGGCTGGACGCGGCACCGCGGGTCGCCCCGCGGCGGCCGGGTGCGTCAAGCGAGCTGGGCCTTCACCTTGTCGACGATGCTGCTGAAGGCGGCGGGGTCGTGGATGGCCATGTCCGAGAGCACCTTGCGGTCGATCTCGATGTTGGCCTTCTTCAGGCCCGCCATGAACTTGCTGTAGGTGACGCCCGACGCCCGGGCCGCGGCGTTGATGCGCGCGATCCAGAGCTGACGGAACACCCGCTTGCGGGTGCGGCGGTCGCGGTAGGCGTATTGCCCGGCCTTCATCACCGCCTGCTTGGCGATGCGGTAGACGTTCTTGCGGCGGCCGCGGAAGCCCTTGGCCATGGCCAGGATCTTCTTGTGGCGCGCGTGGGCGACGACGCCGCGTTTGACGCGAGGCATGTGTGTTCTCCTTGTCCGTTACGCGAAGGTCAGAGGCCGGCGAATGGCAGCATCTTGGCGATGCCAGCCAGATCGGACTCGTGCACGTTGACCGCGCCGCGCAGTTCGCGCTTGCGGCTGGTGCTCTTCTTGGTGAGGATGTGGCGCTTGAACGCCTGACCGCGCTTGACGGTTCCCCCCGGACGGACGCGGAAGCGCTTCTTGGCCCCGCTCTTGGTCTTCATCTTGGGCATCGACTGCTCCTTCTTTGACCCCTGCAGGCGACCCCGGGCGACCCGGGGCACTTGATGGCCTGCAACGGCTTCTTGGCCCTCGCACTCGGTGCTCGGGCAACTTTTCAGCGGCCCGGTGCGGGCACCGGGCCACCGAATCTCACTTTCTCTTCGGCGCCAGCACCATGATCATCTGGCGCCCTTCCAGCTTGGGCATGTGCTCGACCAGCGCCACGTCGGACAACTCGTCGCGGATGCGCTCCAGCAGCCGCATGCCGATGTCCTGGTGCGTGATCTCGCGCCCCCGGAATCGCAGCGTCACCTTGCCCTTGTCTCCATCCTCGGAGATGAAGCGGCGCAGATTGCGCATCTTGATGTTGTAGTCGCCCTCGTCGGTGCCGGGCCGGAACTTGACTTCCTTGACCTCGATCACCTTCTGCTTGGACTTGGCCTCAGCGGCTCGCTTCTGCTCCTGGTACTTGAACTTGCCGTAATCCATCAACCGGCACACCGGGGGATCCGCGGTGGCCGCGATCTCGACCAGATCGACGTCCAGTTCCCCCGCCATGCGCAACGCTTCCAGCGTCGGGACGATCCCGAGGGGTTCGTTCTCGACCCCGTTGAGGCGCACCTGCGGCGCCATGATCTCCCGGTTCAGCCGGTGCTTGCGCTCCGCGTTGGGTACGCGGCGGTCCATGAAAGTAGCGATGGTTCCAACCCCTTTGGCCGACCCCAAGACCGCGGGGCCGCGAAAACGACGAACGCGCGCCGGGCGGTCTCAGACCTTGTGGTCAATGTCCCCGGCGAGCTTCTGCGCGAAGTCGTCGAGGCTCATGACACCCAGATCCAGGTTGCCCCGAGCGCGCACCGATACGGCCCCGTTGGCCTTCTCCTTGTCGCCGACGACGAGGATGTACGGGACCTTCTGCAAGGAATGCTCGCGGATTTTATACGTGATTTTGTGGTTTCGCAAATCCGCCTGCGCCCTAACTCCTTGTTTTTGAAGCGTTTTCACTACGCCCTGCGCGTACGTGGATTGTTCGTCGGTGATCGTGAGCACCGATACCTGGTGCGGCGCCAGCCAGGCCGGGAGCGCGCCGGCGTGCTGCTCGATGAGGATGCCGATGAAACGCTCGAGGCTGCCGACGATCGCGCGGTGCAGCATCACCGGCGGCCGCCGACTGCCGTCCTCGGCGACGTACTCGGCGCCCAGGTTCTCAGCGGTGGAGAAGTCCACCTGCATCGTGCCGCACTGCCATTCGCGACCGATCGCGTCCTTCAGTGCGTATTCGATCTTCGGGCCGTAGAACGCACCCTCACCCGGCGAGATGACGAACTCGACCCCGGCGCGGCGCAGGCTCTCGATCAGCGCCTGCTCGGCCTTGTCCCAGCTCTGGTCGGAGCCGATGCGCGCCTCCGGGCGGGTCGCGATCTTGTAGATGATCTCGGTGAAGCCGAAGTCGGCGTAGACCTTCTGCAGCAGCGCCGTGTAGGCGACACACTCGGGCAGGATCATGTCCTCGGTGCAGAAGACGTGGCCGTCGTCCTGCGTGAACGCTCGCACTCGCATGATTCCGTGCAGGCCGCCGGTCGGCTCGTTGCGATGGCACTGTCCGAACTCGCCATAGCGCAGCGGCAGGTCGCGGTAGCTCTTGATGCCCTGCTTGAAGATCAGCACGTGGCCCGGGCAGTTCATCGGCTTGAGCGCGTATTCGCGCTTCTCCGACTCGGTCGTGAACATGTTCTCGCGGTACTTGCCCCAGTGCCCCGTCTTCTCCCACAGCTGCTGGTCGAGGATCTGCGGGGCCTTGACCTCGAGGTAGCCGTTGTCCTGGTAGACGCGGCGCATGTATTGCTCGACCTGCTGCCACACGACCCAGCCGTTGGGGTGCCAGAACACCGTGCCGGGCGAATGTTCATCGAGGTGGAACAGGTCGAGCTCGCGCCCGAGCTTGCGGTGGTCGCGTTTCTCGGCCTCCTCGAGCCGGTGCAGGTAGGCCTGGAGCCCGTCCTTCGTCGCCCACGCCGTGCCGTAGATGCGCTGCAGCATCTCGTTGCGGTGGTCGCCGCGCCAGTACGCGCCAGCGAGCTTCATCAACTTGAAGTGCTTCAGCCGGCCGGTGCTCGGCACGTGCGGGCCGCGGCAGAGGTCCTCGAAACCGCCTTCGCGGTACAGCGACACGTCTTCGCCGGCCGGGATGCCGCTGATGATCTCGGCCTTGTAGTGCTCGCCGATCGACTTGAAGTAGGCGACAGCCTCATCGCGTGGCAGCACGCGGCGCTCGACGGCCTCGTCCTTCCTCGCCAGCTCGCCCATGCGCTGCTCGATCGCCACCAGGTCTTCTGGCGTGAACGGTCGCCCGTATGAAAAGTCGTAGTAGAAGCCGTCCTCTATCACCGGGCCGATCGTGACCTGAGCGTCCGGGAACAGCTCCTTGACCGCGTAGGCCAGCAGGTGCGCCGTCGAGTGTCGGATCAACTCCAGCCCGTCCGCGTCCTTGTCGGTCACGATCGCCACGCGGGCGTCACCGTCGATGCGGTGCGACAGGTCGACCAGCGCCCCATCGACGCGCCCGCCCAGCGCCGCCTTTGCCAGGCCGGGCCCGATCGATGCGGCGACATCGGCCACCGTCGGTGCGGCGTCGAAGTGGCGCGCCGAGCCGTCTGGCAATGTGATCTGGATCATGGGGAAAGCTCCGTCGGAATGAAAAAAGCGCGGGCGGCGGCCGCGCTTTCGTCAGGGAACGGGTGGGGGGCGTTCGGGCGTGACGGCGCGGCCAGGGCTCAGGGCCCGGTGAGGGAGCGCGACGTCCGCGGTGTCATAACCGGTGCCTTTCTCGATCTTGCTGACGGATGAAGAGGTCATTGTAGCCGGGCAGGCGCGGGCGCTGTCGTCAGCGGCGCTCGCCGCACCCCCGCCGGACCGCGCCCGTGGGAATTCTCCCCGGGGGCAGCTCGGAAGGCTCACGGCAGCGGCAGCGCAGCCACCGACGACAGGCGTGTCAGGGCGTCGAAGGCTTCGGCCAGTCGCTCGCTTTCGGCCAGCGCGCGCCGCCAGACCCCTTCGCGCGCCGCGGGGTCGGCACGGTAGCGCTGGAAATCGCTGCGATCGGGCAGCTTGCCGCCCGGCAGGCGCGCGATCCAGTCCGGATGCGGCGCCAGCACCACCACGTTGTCGAGCCTGGCGCTGGCCCGGTGACGGCCGCCGAACGGCTTGTCGAGCCAGCCGGGCACCACCCGTGGCTGGAAGTGTGGGTACAGCACGATGCCGTCGGCAGCGGCGGCGGCGTAATCCAGGTGCAGGTGGTAGTCCGTCAGGCCGCCGTCCCAGTAGGCGCCGGGCGGGCCGCCGGGCACGTCCAGCACCGGCTCCATCGCAAACGGGATCGAGCAACTCGCCTGCACCGCCGGCACGAGGTTGACGCGGGTCAGCGCGGCCGTGGTACCGCCGAGTTCGGCGTCCAGCACCAGCGGCAGCGGCGAGCGCGGGTCACTGAAGACGACCCGCTGCAACCAGCCACCGAGGGCCGGCCGGGCCCAGGCGTTGCTCGCGAATGCGGCCGCGTAGCCGAGCGGTGTGCGCCAGCGGCCGGGCGCCGCCAGCAGGCGCCGCCCGCGGCTCGTGAACACGTGCAGGCGAAACTGCGGGTGGGCCAGCACCGCGGCGCACGCAGCCGCGTCGAAGTGGGCTGCGAGCGTGCGACCGAAAACCCGGGACACGCGCTGCGCGCTCGGCGCCGTGCCCGGCGCCACGCCGTAGCGCTCGCCGATGTAGTCCGCGGCCAGGCGGGCGAGCGCCGCCGGCGCGTCCGGCAGGCAGGCCGCGGCCAGGCGCCAGGCCCCGATCGACGCGCCGAGCAGGTGCACGGTGCGCTGCGCCTGCGGCAGCCAGTGCCCGAAGAGCTGGCGATCGAGGGCGTTCAGCACCAGCCCCTTGGGGCCACCCGCGGCACCGGGAACGGCCCAGACGTCCTCGGCGCGCAGGCCGGCCTGGCGCAGGTGTTCACGCGCCCGCGCCCCGGCAAACACCTGCAGCGGAGCCGATCCCATCGGGCGCGATGCTAGCCGGGCGCAAGCACCCCAGCGTCACTACCGCTTGCAGACCGACGCATCGCGAGACGCCTGGATACCTTGTGCGCGGAACCATTGCGTGAACTGCGACACACAATTGCTGCGATGCAATATTCCCTTCTCAAAGGCCGAGTGGCGGCGCTGCTCGGCCTGATTTGTTGGACCGTCGGCGCCGCCGCGTTCGGCCTCGACGACGTCGACCGGGAGGCCCGGGCCCGCGCCGCCGCACCGTTCCAACCCGTGGCCGCAATCGCAGCGCACGCCGGCGACGCCTACGACACCTGGCGCGACCTCCGCTTTCGCCCCGACCGCACGTTGTGGCGTCCCGAACAGCTGCCGTTCCAGGCGCAGTTCTTCCCCGCGGGCGGTTTTCACACGCGCGGGGTCGAGGTGTTCGAAGTGGTCGACGGCGTGGCGCGGCCGCTGCGGTTCACGCAGGGCGACTTCGTGCGTGGCAGCGCAGCGCCGGCCGACGATCCGCGGCCGATCGCGGTCGCCGGCGTACGCTTGCTGTACCCGTTGAACCGGCCCGACCACCGGGATGAACTGATCGCCTTCCTCGGCGCCAGCTACTTCCGCGCCCTCGGCCAGGGTCATCAGTACGGTTCGTCGGCGCGTGGGCTGTCGATCGACACGATCGGAGGCGGGCGCGAGGAGTTCCCTGCCTTCGTCCGCTTCTGGCTCGAACGCCCCTCCGGCAACGCGCGCAGCGTCACGGTCTACGCGCTGCTCGACAGCCCGCGTGCGACCGCGGCCTACCGCTTCGACGTCCGGCCCGGCGCGCCGACCACGGTCGACGTGCACGCGCGCATCCGTCTGCGCGCGGGCGTCGCGAGCCTGGGCATCGCCCCGCTGACGAGCATGTTCTACGCCGGCGAGAACCAGCCGCCGAGCCATGACTTCCGGCCCGAGGTGCACGACGCCGACGGGCTGCTGGTGGCGGACGCCGGCGGCGAATGGCTGTGGCGACCGCTGACGCGGCCAGCGGCGCCGTTCGCGACCGCGTTCACTTTAGGCGGCCTGCGTGGCTTCGGCCTGATGCAGCGCGACCGGCGCTTCGCCAGCTACGAGGACCTCGAGGCCCACTACGACCGGCGGCCGAGCGTGTGGGTCGAGCCGCTCGGCGACTGGGGCGCCGGCCAGGTGCAACTGCTGCAGCTGCTGGCCCGCTCCGAGGGCGACGACAACATCGTCGCCTTCTGGCAGCCGTCCAGCCAGCCCGTCCCCGGTCAGGCGCTCGAACTCGCGTGGCGGCTGCACTGGACGGATGCGCTCGCGCCGGGCGAAGCAGGCGGCCGCGTACTGCAGACGCGGGTGGGTTTCGGGATGCGTGACGACGCCCCGCCCGCGAACCGGCTGCAGTTCCACGTCGACTTCGCCGGTGGCGCGCTCGCCCGCGTGGCACCCGACGCCGTGGTGCAAGCGGTCGTCAACGGCAATGCGAACACGCGCGTTCTGGTGGCGCGCACCGAGCCGCATCCCGCAATCGGCGGCTGGCGCATGACGCTGGATGTCGAACGGCTGGACCTCCACCAGCCCCTCGAACTGCGTGCCTTCCTGCGACGCGGCAGCGACACCCTGACCGAGACCTGGGCCTACGCCCTCGCCCCCCGATGAACACGCTCGCCCTGGCCAACCCGACAGCCCTCTCCAGCGCCACCGCACCCGCGGTCGAACGCACGTCGATGCGCGCCACCCCCTGGTTCGGGCTGCGCCGTGGCCTCCTGCTGGCGCTGTGGCCGGGGCTGCGGGCGGATTTCGGCGTCGCCGACGCAGCGTCCCGCCCCTGGGCAGCGGCGGCGCGCCGGCGCCGCCGGGTGCTGCTGCTGGCGGTACTCGCGCTCGGCATCACGGCAGCGCTGCTGGGCCGTGCCGCAGGCATTCAGCCCGGTGTGCCGCTGGCGCTGCTGACCTTGCTGTTCGCCTGGGTCGGCAGCGGTTTCGTGACCGCGCTGATGGGGACCTGGGTGCTGCTGCGCGGCGGCGATCCGATCGCTCTCGCGCCGTCGATGGGCGACGACGACCGCGCCGCCAGCGCGCCGTTGTCACGTGGCGCCCGCACCGCGCTCGTGATGCCGATCTGCAACGAGGACCTGGCGACGGTCTTCGGCGGGCTGCGCGCGACTTGCGAGTCGCTGGCAGCCACCGGCGCGCTGCCATTGTTCGACGTCTACGTGCTGTCCGACACGACCGACCCGGCGCTGCGCGCAGCCGAACTCCGGGCGTGGCGCGAACTGCGTGCCAGCCTTGGCGACGCTGACGATCTGCCGGGCGGGCGCATCTTCTACCGCTGCCGTCGCCACCGCAGCGAACGCAAGGCGGGCAACGTCGCCGATTTCTGCCGCCGCTGGGGCCAGCGCTACCGCTACATGGTCGTGCTGGATGCCGACAGCACGATGCACGGCGACACGCTCGTCGCGCTGGTACGCACGATGGAGGCGCACCCGCGCGTGGGCATCGCGCAGACGCTGCCGCAGCCGATCGGCCACGCCACGCTGCATGCGCGCGCGCAACAGTTCGGCGCCCGCGTCACCGGGCGCCTGTTCGCGCTCGGCATGGCGTACTGGCAACTCGGTGAATCGCACTACTGGGGGCACAACGCGATCCTGCGCATCGCACCGTTCATGGCCCATTGCCGCATGGCGCACCTGCCCGGCCGCGGCGGCCTGTCGGGCCCGATCCTGTCGCACGACTTCGTCGAGGCGGCGATGATGCGGCGCGCGGGCTTCGAGGTCTGGCTGCTGCCGTCGCTGGGCGGCAGCTGGGAACAGACGCCGCCGAACCTGCTCGACGAACTGCAGCGCGATCGCCGCTGGTGCCAGGGCAACCTGCAGAACGCGCGCCTGCTCGCGGAGCCGGGCTGGCGCCCGGCCCATCGCGCGATGCTGGCCACCGGTGCGCTGTCGTACCTGGTGGCGCCGATGTGGCTGGCGCTGGTGGCCAGTGGCGCGTTCCTCGCGAGCGGCGGTGCGCCGTCGGAGGCCCCGGCCGCTTGGGCACTGTGGGCTGCGACGCTGTCGCTGCTGCTGTTGCCACGCGCGCTCGGTGTCGCCGCGGTCCTGCTGCAGCGCCGCGCGGCACTGCACGGCGGCGGCGCCCGCCTGCTGGCCAGCGCGTTGCTCGAAGCGCTCCTGTCCGCGCTGCAGGCACCCGTGCGCATGCTCGCCCACACCGGCTTCGTGCTCGGTGCGCTAACCGGGCTGCGGCTCGAATGGCGCTCGCCGCCACGCGACGCCCGCCGCGTCGCGTGGACCGATGCCGCAGCGCGCCTGGGCCTGCTGTGCCTGCCGGCACTCGCCCTCGCCGCGGTCTGGCTGCCGGGCGCCCGCGGCCTGGCCTGGCCGCTGCTGCCGGTGTTGCTTCCGCTCGCGTTGGCGGTGCCGATGGCCGTGCTCAGCGGTGACGCCGGCTTCGGCGCGTGGCTGCGCCGTTGCGGCCTCTTGCTGGTCGACGACGAGGTGAACCCGCCCCGCACGCTGCAGCGTGCGCGCAGCGCCGTGGCATTTGCCGCGCTGCATCCGGCGCCGGCCGCCGCACCGGCGATCACCAGGCCGGCGCGCCCGAGCGCCGCCGCCGAGGGCTTCGCCGCGGCACGCGCGGGCTGGCGTCGACTGCGGACGACCGGACTTCAGACGCGCCGGGCCGCCGCGGCGCCGCGGGCGGCATGGCGTCAGGGCCGGTGGGCCGGCGCCGTCAGCGCGATGTTGCTCGTGGCGATACTGCCTCGGCCCGCGACCGGCCCGGAACTCGACGACCCGGCGCCGCCGGCGCATGCGCGTACCGCCTTCGAGGCCACCGGCGACGCTGCTTCCGATCTGTCCGTCGTGCAGGTCGGGCTGACCTCGATACCGCGCCGCGCGCCGCGCCGTGCGGTCGACGGCCCCCCGGCCCGCTACATCGACGATGCGGTGCGCGAACGTGCCCTGCGCGCGGTGGCGGTGGCCACGCTGATGGAAGGCTGAGAGCCCCTCGCACGCTCGCGCTTCAGGTGCGCAGTCGGTAGCCGGTGCGGAAGATCCAGCAGACCACGCCGACCGCCACGATCAGGAACCCGAGCGTGACGCCGAGGCTCACGCCGACCGGTACGTCGGCGCGGTCGAAGAAGCTCCAGCGGAACCCGCTGACGAGGTAGACGACCGGGTTGAACAGCGCCACCTTCTGCCACACCGGCGGCAGCATCTCGATCGAGTAGAACGTGCCGCCGAGGAAGGCCAGCGGCGTCACCAGCAGCAGCGGCACGACCTGCAGCTTCTCGAAGCCGTCGGCCCAGATGCCGATGATGAATCCGAACAGGCTGAACGTGACCGCGGTCAGCACCAGGAAGGACAACATCCAGACCGGGTGCGCGACCGTCAGCGGCACGAACAGGCGCGCGGTGGCCAGGATGATGAACCCGAGCACGACCGACTTCGTCGCCGCGGCACCGACATAACCCAGCACGATCTCGATCGCCGACACCGGCGCCGACAA
>JBDTUO010000055.1:0-11587 GCA_040007675.1 Rubrivivax sp. | reverse complement strand
TAGTTCAGGCCCGGCACGGTGGCGCGTTCACCCGGCGGCACGACGCCGACGATCGCCGCGCTGCCGCTCTTGACGATCGAGCCCATCGCCTTCTCGACGATGTTGCTCAGGCCGCCCGCCTTGTTGCCCGGCGTCGTGTTGGCGCTGCGGTCGGCGCCGCCGCGTGCCAGGTAGGCGTCGTACCAGGCCATCTCGTGAATCAACTGCTGCGCCACCGCGGGCGTGGCGGCGCGTGCGGTGAGCTGGTCGATCGCGTCGCGCACCTCGGTCACTTCGCTGAACAGCACGGTCGCGCCGGCGCGCACCAGCAGGTCGGTGCAGTGGCCGACCGCCGGGTTGGCGGTGACGCCGCTGAACGCATCGCTGCCGCCGCACTGCACGCCGACCACCAGCGCGCTCGCCGGCACCGTCTCGCGCCGGCGCCGGTCCAGCCGCCGCAGGTGGGTCTCCGCAGTGGCGACGACGTCGTCCACCATGGACGCGAAGCCGACGTGCTTGTCGTCCTGCAGCCGGACCTGGCTCATCAGCGGGATCGAGCCTGCCGGCAGCAAGCGCTCGGGCTGCAGCTTCTCGCAGCCCAGCGACAGCACCATCACCTCGCCGCCGAAGTTCGGGTTCAGGCTGATGTGGCGCAGCGTGCGGATCGGGATCGGCGCGTCGGTGGCGTCGATCGCGACGCCGCAGCCGTAGGTGTGTTCGAGGCCGACGACGCCGTCCACGTGCGGGTACTTCGGCAGCAACTCGCGCCGGATGCGCTCGACCGCGATGTCGAGCACGCCGGCCACGCACTGCACGGTGGTCGTGATGGCCAGCAGGTTGCGCGTGCCGACCGAACCGTCGGCGTTTCGATAGCCCTCGAACGTGAGGCCCAGCAGCGGCGGCGCGGGCGCGGGCGTCATGGTGGCGATCGGCAGGCCGTCGAGCGGGCGCGCGGTCGGCATCTCGAGCAGGCGTTCGTGCACCCAGCTGCCGGCGGCGATGTGCTTCGCCGCCCGGCCGATGACCACGCCGTACCGACGCACCGGCGCACCGGCCGGCAGGTCCACCAGCGCCAGCTTGTGCGCCTGCGGCACCTTCTCGCGCAGCGTGAGGCCGCCGTCGTTCACCACCGTGCCGGCCGGCAGGCCGCCGTCGTTGCCGACGATGGCGACGTTGTCGTCCGGGTGCATGCGCACCAGCACCGGCCGGCCCGTCACCAGACCGCCCCCTGCGTGTTGACGAAGAGGGCGTAGACCGAGTGGCTGGCGGCCATGAACACCCGGTTGCCGTGGCGGCCGCCGAAGCACAGGTTCGCGCAGCGTTCGGGCAGGTGGATGTGGGCCAGCGCCACCCCCTGCGGGTCGTAGACGCGCACGCCGTCCAGCCCCTCGGAGTGCGCGCCTGGGGCGCCGGTGCTGCCCAGACCGCACCAGAGGTTGCCGAGCCGGTCGACCTTGATGCCGTCGAACGCGCCCGGGCCACCGGCGTCGACTGCCAGGCGCCGGTTCGACAGCGTGCCGTCGGCCGCCACGTCCCAGGCCCAGATCAGGCGGTGCGGCACTGCGCGGCTTTCGACGACGTAGAGGATGCCTTCGTCGGGCGAAAAGGCCAGCCCGTTCGGCGCCGCGAGCCCGGTGATGACGGCGCGCAGCGAGCCGTCGTCGGGGTCGATGCGGTAGACCGCGTGCGCCACTTCGGAGTCGGCCGGCTCGCCTTCCCACCAGCCACCGATGCCGAAGCTGGGGTCGGTGAACCAGACCGCGCCGTTGCGCTGGCAGACGACGTCGTTCGGCGAGTTCAGGCGCTTGCCCTCGAAATGCTCGGCCCGCACCGTGATCGAGCCGTCGTGTTCGGTGCGCGTGACGCGGCGCGTGAGGTGCTCGCAGCCGATCAGCCGGCCCTGCCGGTCGCGGGTGTGCCCGTTGGCGAAGTTCGACGGCGCGCGGAACACGCTCGTCGCGCCGGAAGTCTCGTCCCAGCGCAGGATGCGGTCGTTCGGGATATCGGACACCAGCAGGTAGCGCCCGTCGCCGAACCACACCGGGCCTTCGGCCCAGCGCAGCCCGGTCGTGAGCTGCTCGACGCTGGCGCTGTACAGCCGCAGCGGCAGGAAACGTTCGTCGAGCACCTCGATCGCCGGATCGGGGTAACGCGCATTCGGCGAGAACGCGACCTCGGCGGCGCTGCCCATGGCGAGCGGCGGTGGGATTTGGATCATCGGTGGCGGGCTCGTGGTTCGCCCGCGCCGCGTGGCGCAGGCCTGGGGGTGATCATGCCGCGCGCAGTGCCGGCAGGCGAGCCGCGTGGCTCGGGTTCACTGCGCCGACCGGCATGCCGCCACGCAGCAGCTCGCTCAACTGCGCGACGGTCTCGAGCGCCTGGTGCTCGACCGCGGTCGGCGTCAGGCCACCGATGTGCGGTGTCGCGATCACGCGTGCATGGCGCGCGAGCGCCGGTGACGGCATCTGGTCGGGCGCGCGGCCGACGTCGAGCGCGCAGCCGCCGAGCCGGCCGCTGTCCAGCGCGTGCAGCAGCGCGGCCTCGTCGACGAGGTTGCCGCGCGCCGCGTTCACGAACACCGCGCCCGGCTTCATCTGGGCGAAGCGCCGCGCGTCCATCAGGTTCTCGGTCTCCGGCAACGCCGGCGCCAGACAGACCACGTGATCGGCGGCGGCCAGCAGCGCGTCGAGCGACACCTGCGCGATGCCGGGTTCGGCGACCCGCGCCACCGGGTCGGCGACCAGCACCTGCATGCCTAAAGCGCGGCCGATCTCGCACACGCGCTGCCCGATGCGGCCGTAGCCGATGACGCCGAGCGTGGCGGCGCGCAGTTCGCGCCCCATGACCGGTGTCGGCGTGGCGCCGGCGCGGTACGCCACGACGCTGTCGCCGACGCCGCGCGCGAGACCGATCAGCGCGCCGAACACCCATTCCGCGACTGCGTTGGTGAAGCCGGCGCTGGCCTGCGTGACCAGCACGCCGTGGGCGCTGGCGGCGTCGACGTCGATGTTGCGGATGTCGACCGCGCAGCGAAGCACGACGGCGAGCTCGGGTCGGGCCGCGAACAGCGCGGCACCGGCCGGCGTGCGGCGGTCGCAGACGATGACCTGGCAGCCGGCCGCGGCGCTGGCGAGCGCGGCGTCGTCGAGCGGTTCCGACGACGAGTTCAGCCGCAGCTCGCCGAGCGCGTGCAGCCCCGCCAGCGCCCGCGCACCGTAGTAGTTGGCGCGCGCTTCCGGGGCGAAGCTGAGGAAGATCGTCGGCCGCATCGCGCCCGATTCACAGTCCCAGCAGCCGCGGCAGCCACATCGACAGCGCCGGCACGTAGGTGACGAAGCCGAGCACGATCAGCAGCGCGATGAAGAACGGCTTCATCGCCCGAGTGACGACGCCGATCGGCAGCTTCGAGATCGCGCTGCCGACGAACAGCACGGTGCCGACCGGCGGCGTGATCAGGCCCATGCCGAGGTTGACGATCATGATCATGCCGAAGTGCACCGGGTCGACGCCCAGGCTGGTGACCACCGGCAGCAGGATCGGCGTACAGATCAGGATCAGCGGCGCCATGTCCATCAAGGTGCCGAGCAGCAGCAGCATGACGTTGATCATCAGCAGGATCACGACCTTGCTGTCCGAGATGCCGACGAAGAACGCGGTCGCCTTGGCCGGGATCTGCATCAGCGTCATCAGGTAGCCGAAGCTGGCCGCAAAGCCGATCAGGATCATCACGATCGTGACCGTCTTGACGGTGCGGTGCATCAGCTTGGGCAGGTCGGACCAGCGGTAGTCGCGGTAGATGAACATGGTCACGAAGAAGGCCCACAGCACCGCGATCGACGCCGATTCGGTGGCGGTGAACACGCCGCTGAGGATGCCGCCGAGGATGATGACCATCGTCATCAGCCCCCACAGCGCGTCGGCGCAGATGTGCAGCGCCTGCTTCAGCGGAATGCGCTCGCCGACCGGGAAATTGCGCTGGTGCGCGATCACCAGGCACAGCGTGGCGATCGTCAACCCGAGCAGCAGGCCCGGCAACACGCCGGCCAGGAACAGCGCACCGACCGACACCGAGCCACCCGCCGCGAGCGAGTAGATCACCGCGTTGTGGCTGGGCGGGATCAAGGTGGCCTGGATCGAGCCGCTGACCGTGACCGCGGTCGAGAAGTCGCGCGGGTAGCCCTTCTTCTCCATCTCGGGGATCAGCACCGAGCCGATCGACGCCGTGTCGGCCACCGACGACCCGGAGATGGCGCCGAAGAAGGTGGACGCCAGGATGTTGACGAGCGACAGGCCGCCGCGCAGGAAGCCGACGAACACGCCCGCGAAGGCGACCAGCCGGCGCGCCATGCCGCCTTCGGCCATGATCGCGCCGGCGAGCACGAAGAACGGGATCGCCAGCAGGCTGAACTTGTTGACGCCGGCGGCGATCTGGATCATGACGCCGTCGACCGGGAGGTCGATCCACAGCGCACCGACCAGCGACGCGCCGCCGAGCGCGTACGCCACCGGCACGCCGATCAGCATCAGCACGATGAAACTGCCGAGCAGGACGAGCGCGTCCATCAGTGCGCCCCGACCTCGAACTCGGCGCCCGGCTCGCCGAAAGCCACCAGCGGCCGCTCCGCCTGCGAGCCGCACAGCATGCGTTCGAGCACGAACAGCCCGGTGAACAGGCTGCCGATCGGCAGCGCGGCGTAGGTCGCCCCCACCGGCAGCCAGGGCAGGCTGTCGATCGACTGGCCCCAGGTCTCGATGCACAGGCGCGTGCCCCAGACCACGATGAAGCCGCACACCGCCAACATCGCGAGGTCGGCGATGAGCGCGACCGTTCGTTGCAGCGGTGGCGGCAGGTTGGCGGTGAGCATCTGCACCGCGATGTGCGCGCCGGCCCGGTACGCGGCGGCGCCGCCGAGGAAGCTGAACACCACCATCAGCATGATCGCGATCGGTTCCGGCCAGCCCGACCCGCTGCCCAGCACGTAGCGTGCGAACACGCCCCACGGCACGATCAGCGCCATGCAGGCGATGGCGCCGCCTGCGACCCATATGCACAGGCGGTAGACCGCATCGAGCGGGCGCGAGATCAGGCGTTCCATCGGCTCTCCGTTCGGGTCCGGGGGGCGCCCGGCCGGCTCAGCGGTGGGCTACTTGGTGTCGCTGATGCGCTTGATCAGGTCGGTGTAGTCGGCGCCGTACTTGGCACGCACCGGTGCGGTGGCGTCGTAGAACGGCTTGTTGTCGATCTCGATCCACTCGATGCCGGCGGCCTTCAGCTTGGCCGAGTACTCGGCCACGCTCTTGTCCCACAGCGCACGCTGCTCGAGCTGCGCCTCGCGCGAGAACTTCTTCACCAGCGCCTGGTCGGCCGGCGTCATCTTGTCCCAGGTGATCTTCGACATGACGAAGATCTCCGGAATGATCAGGTGGTTGGTCTGGGTGTAGTACTTGATGCCGGCGGTGTACTGGTTCGAGGTGAACAACGTCGGCGGGTTGTTCTCGGCGCCGTCGACGACGCCGGTCTGCAGCGCGCTGAAGACCTCGGGGTGACCCATCGACACGGCGTTGCCGCCCATCGCGTTCATCATGTCGCGGAACAGCGGGTTGCCCATCACGCGGATCTTCTGGCCCTTCAGGTCATCCATCGTGCGCACCGGCTTCTTCGTGTAGAGGCTGCGCGCGCCGCTGTCCATCCAGCCCAGCGCGACCAGCCTGGCCGGGCTGTCGGTGATCTTCTGCAGGAGTTCGTCGCCGATCGGGCCGTCGATGACCTGGCGCATGTGGGCCTGGTTGCGGAACACGAAGGGCATGTTGAAGACGTTGACATCGGGCACCACCGGCCCCAGCACGCCGAGCGAGATGCGGGCGATCTGGATCGCGCCGACCTGGGTCTGCTCGACCATCTCCTTCTCGCCGCCGAGCACGCCGCCCGGGAACATCTGCAGCTTGTAGCGGCCGTTGGTGGCGGCTTCGAGCTTCTTGCCGAGGTTCTCGATCGCGACCACGTTCGGATAGCCCGCCGGGTGCACGTCGGTGGCTTTGAGAATGGTCTGGGCGGCAGCGGGCAGCGCGCCGCCGAGCACGCCGGCGACGAGCGCGGACGTGATGAACAAACGACGGACGGACATTGGGAGAATTCCTTCAGGGTGGAGGGCAGGGCAGGCGTCGAGGTCCGACGCGGACGGAGGGTCAGTCGAACGGGCCGAGGCGCACGAAGGCCCCGCCCTGGTGGATCGCCACCGGATCGGTGATGTCGATCCGGGGCTGGCGCGCCTCGACCTCGGCGCGGAACCGTTCGGAGCTGTCGAGCGGGCGGTAGCCGATGTGGCGTGCCGGCGTGTTGTCCCACCAGGTCGTGGTGTTGTCGGACATGCCGTAGATCACCGTGTGGCCGACGATCGGCGCGCTGAGCGCCGCGATCACCAGCCGCTCGAGGTCGTCGAAGCTCATCCAGGTGGCGAGCATGCGCCGGTCCTTCGGCGCCGGGAACGACGAGCCGATGCGCAGGCTGACCGTCTCGATGCCGTAACGGTCCCAGTACAGCTGGGCCAGGTTCTCGCCGAAGGCTTTCGACAGGCCGTAGAAGCCGTCCGGACGCACCGGGTCACGGGTGCTGACGACCTCGTCCTGGCGGTAGAAGCCGGTGACGTGGTTGGAGCTGGCGAACACGATGCGGCGCACGGCGTGGCGGCGCGCGGCCTCGTACAGGTGAACCATGCCGGCAATATTCGCCTGCAGGATGGGCGCCCACGGTTGCTCGGTCGATACGCCACCCATGTGCACGATGACCTCGCAACCCGCGACCATGCGGTCCACCGCCGCCGCGTCGCCCAGGTCCGCCAGCACGATCTCCTCGCCCGGCCCGGCTTCGCCCATCGCCGCGCGGTGGCTCAGTCGCAGCACGTCGCAACAGGGCCGCAGCCGGGCGCGCAGTTCGCGCCCGAGGTGACCGTCAGCGCCGGTCAGCAGCAGGCGCTCGAAGCGCAGCGTCGTGGTGTGGGCGGCAGAGCAGCTCGTCATCGGTCGTGGAACACCCGCGGTTGCATTCGGTTGTAAGTTGTCATACAACACAGTGATTGTCGATCGGAGGTTTTGGGCTTGTCAACGACGTTGAATCAGGGTTTGCACGAGGGCTCGGATTCCGAGCCGCCGCGCCGGCCGCGCACGCTGGCCGGCGGCCTGGTGCTGGCGCTCGGCGAGCGCGTGCGTGACGGCCAGCTGGCGCCCGGCAGCAAGCTGCCGACCGAGGCGCAGATCGTCAGCGAATTCGGCGTCAGCCGGACCGTCGTTCGCGAAGCGTTGTCGCAATTGCAGGCGGCCGGGCTGGTGCAGACCCGGCACGGCGTCGGCACTTTCGTCGTCGGACCGGGCAGCGACGCGGCCTTCCGGATCGCGCCGCGCCAGCTCGAGACGCTGCGCGACGTCGTCGCCGTGCTCGAGCTGCGCATCGGCGTCGAGACCGAGGCTGCCGCGCTTGCGGCGCAGCGGCGCACGACCACCCAGCTCGCCCAGCTGCGTGCGGCGCTGCACGACTTCGAGGTCGCGGTCGGGCAGGGGCGGGATGCCGTGTCGGCCGACTTCCGGTTCCACGAGGGCATTGCCCGCGCGACGCACAACACGCATTTCACCGGCCTGATGGCCACGCTCGGCGCGCGCATCATCCCGCGCGCCCGCCTCGGCGACGTGGAGGAACCCAGTCCCGAGCGCCTGGACTACCTTCGACGCGTCAACGCCGAGCACCAGAGCATCTGCGACGCGGTCGCGCGCCAGGACAGCGACGGCGCGCGCGCGGCGATGCGCACGCACCTCGCCAACAGCGTCGAACGGCGTCGTGTGGCGGCGCGGGGTGACGCTTGAACCCTTCGCTCTAGTTGTATGATGACTGACCTCTTAGGCGAGGCAAAAGGCTCACGAACCCCGCTGTCCTTCGATCGATGAACGCCAGCCCCACCATCGTCACCCTGCGCGCCGTGCCCGTGGCCGGCCGCGACGGCATGCTGCTCAACCTGTCCGGCGCGCACGGTCCGTTCTTCACCCGCAACCTGCTGATCCTGACCGACAGCGCGGGCCGCACCGGCATCGGCGAGGTGCCGGGAGGCGAGACGATCCGCCAGACGCTGGAGGATGCACGCGCGCTCGTCGTCGGCCAGCCGGTCGGCGCACTGCACGCGGTGCTGAATGCGATGCGCGAGCGCTTCGCCGAGCGCGACGCCGGTGGGCGCGGGCAGCAGACCTTCGACCTGCGCACGACGATCCACGCCGTCACCGCGGTCGAGTCGGCGCTGCTTGACCTGCTCGGTCAGCACCTCGGGGTGCCGGTCGCGGCGCTGCTCGGCGAGGGGCAGCAGCGCGCCGTGGTCGACGTGCTCGGCTACCTCTTCTTCGTCGGCGACCGCACGCGCACCGGGCTGCCGTACGCCAGCGAACCCGATGCCGATGACGACTGGGGCCGGGTGCGCCACGAGACCGCGCTGACGCCGGCCGCGATCGTGCGCCAGGCCGAGGCGGCCCACGCGCGCTACGGCTTCACCGACTTCAAGCTCAAGGGCGGCGTGCTCGCCGGCGAGGTGGAGGTCGAGGCCGTGGTCGCGCTGCACGAACGATTTCCCGCCGCGCGCATCACGCTCGACCCGAACGGCGCCTGGTCGCTGACGCATGCCGTGCGGCTGATGCGCGACCTGCACGGCGTCGTCGCGTACGCGGAGGACCCCTGCGGCGCGGAGGGCGGCTTCAGCGGGCGCGAGGTGATGGCCGAGTTCCGGCGCGCCACCGGCCTGCCGACGGCGACCAACATGATCGCCACCGACTGGCGCCAGCTGGTGCACGCGCTGGCGCTGCAGAGCGTGGACATCCCGCTCGCGGACCCGCATTTCTGGACCCTGGCCGGTTCGGTGCGCGTGGCCCAGACCTGTCGCGACTGGGGCCTGACCTGGGGCTCGCACTCGAACAACCACTTCGACGTCTCGCTCGCGATGTTCACCCACGTCGCCGCCGCGGCGCCGGGCCGCGTGACCGCGATCGACACCCACTGGATCTGGCAGGACGGCCAGCACCTGACGACGCAGCCGCTGCAGATCGAGGCTGGCCGTGTGCGCGTGCCGAGCACGCCGGGCCTGGGCGTCTCGCTCGATCCCGACGCGGTCGAGCGTGCGCATCGGCTGTACCTCCAGCACGGCCTGGGCGCGCGCGACGACGCCGTCGCGATGCAGGCGCTGGTCCCCGGCTGGTCCTTCGACCCGAAGCGGCCGTGCCTCGTGCGCTGAGCCGCCGTTCCACCCCGAATGCATCCCCCGAACCCGACCCGAGGAGCCTCGCCGTGAGAGAGAACCGTCTGCGCACACTGTGGAAGGCCGACCAGACCGCCGTCAACGGCTGGCTGGCGGTGCCCAATTCGTTCTCGGCCGAGGTCATGGCCCACCAGGGCTGGGACACGCTGACGATCGACCTCCAGCACGGCGTGGTCGACTACGCGGCGATGGTGACCATGCTGCAGGCGATCAGCGCCACGCCGACGGTGCCGGTGGTGCGGGTGCCGTGGCTGGAACCCGGCATCCTGATGAAGACGCTCGACGCCGGCGCCTACGGTGTCATCTGCCCGATGATCAACACGCGGGAGGATGCGCAGCGCCTCGTCGCCTGGACCAGCTACGCGCCTCGCGGCACGCGCAGCTTCGGCCCGGTGCGGGCCTTGCTCTACGGCGGTGCCGATTACCCGCAGCACGCGAACGACACGATCGTGCGCTTCGCGATGATCGAGACCGCGCAGGCGCTCGACAACCTCGACGACATCCTGTCGGTCGAAGGGCTGGACGCGATCTACATCGGGCCCTCGGACCTGTCGCTGTCGCTCGGGTGCCGGCCGGTGTTCGACGACGTCGACGCCAAGGCCGCCGAGGCGATCGCGCACATCCTCGAGCGCGCCACCGCCCACGGGCTGAAGGCCGGCATCCACAACGGCGTCCCGGAAGGCGCGCTCGCGCGCTCGCAGATGGGGTTCCGCTTCGTCACCGTCAGCTCGGACGCCCGGCTGCTCGCGGCCGGCTCGCAGCAGATCCTGGCGCGCATGCGGCCGGGCACCTGAATTCCTCGATCGATACGGAGAACTGCCATGCAACTCGGATTCATCGGCCTGGGCATCATGGGCGCGCCGATGGCGCTGCGCCTGATCCAGGGCGGCCACACGGTCTTCGTGCACACGCGCAGCGCCGTGCGCCCCGAACTGCTCGACGCCGGCGCCACCGCCTGCAGCAGCGCGCGCGAGGTCACCGAACACGCCTCTGTGATCTTCGTCATGGTGCCCGACACGCCCGACGTCGAGCGCGTGCTGTTCGGCGCCGCCGGCGTCGCCGAAGGGCTGGGCAAGGCGCCCGGCAAGACCGTGGTCGACATGAGCAGCATCTCGCCGATCGCCACCAAGGACTTCGCTGCGCGGGTCAACACGCTCGGCGCCGACTACCTCGACGCGCCGGTCTCCGGCGGCGAGGTCGGCGCGAAGGCCGGCTCGCTGACGATCATGGTCGGCGGCCCGCAGGCGGCGTTCGACCGCGTGCTGCCGCTGTTCGAGTTGATGGGCAAGAACATCACGCTCGTCGGCGCCAACGGCGACGGCCAGACGACCAAGGTCGCCAACCAGATCATCGTCGCGCTGAACATCGCCGCGGTCGGTGAGGCGCTGGTGTTCGCGAGCAAGGCCGGGGCCGACCCGGCCAAGGTGCGCCAGGCGCTGATGGGCGGATTCGCCGCCAGCCGCATCCTCGAGGTGCACGGCGAACGCATGATCAAGCGCACGTTCCAGCCGGGCTTCCGGATCGAGCTGCACCAGAAGGACCTGAACCTGGCGCTGCAGGGCGCGAAGGCGCTCGGCGTCGCGTTGCCGAACACCGCCGGCACCGCGCAGCTGATGCAGGTCTGCGCGGCGCACGGGCTGGCCGGCCTGGACCACTCGGCGCTGGTGCGCGCGCTCGAGATCCTGGCCGACCACCCGGTCGCGTCGGCGCCGTCCGACACTTGAGCGCAGGCGTGCCCCCCGACGGTTTGAGCCCGATGACCCGGGAAACTACGGGGGTCAATGTGACAAGTTGTCGTGACGCCCCCGGGTGTTCACCGGTTTCGCAGACAGGCACGCACTTTCATAGTCGTGCCAGTGGCGGACGGGTCGCGAGGGCGCGGCCCGCCGACATGTTGGCATCCCCAAGAATCGCTGGAGACACATGCATGAAAGATCACGCCGTCCGATCCACCACCCCTGAGGCGCCGCCGCGGCGCCGCTTCCTCGGCGCCGCCGCCTCGGGCCTCGCCGGTGCCGCCGCAATGAGCGCGCCGATGATCGCCGTCGCCCAGTCGCCGGTCGTGATGAAGATGCAGGGCGCCTGGGGTGCCAAGGACATCTTCAACGAGATGGCCGAGGAATACGTCAAGCGCGTCAACGAGATGTCCGGCGGCCGGCTGCGCATCGACTATCTGGTCGGTGGCGCGGTCGTCAAGCCGTTCGAGGTGATGGACGCGACGAGCAAGGGCGTGCTCGACGCCTGCCACGGCGTGCCGGTGTACTGGTATGGCAAGAGCAAGGTCGCGTCGCTGTTCGGCTCCGGCCCGATCAACGGCTGCGACG
>JBDTUO010000054.1:0-11612 GCA_040007675.1 Rubrivivax sp. | reverse complement strand
ATCTCGGGCTCGAGCGTCGCCACCGCGCTGACGATCGGCGCCGTCGCCATCCCGCAGATGGTGCGCTTCGGCTATCCGCCGCGGCTCGCGTACGGGCTCGTCGCGGCGGGCGGCACGCTCGGCATCCTGATCCCGCCGTCCGGCCCGATGGTGCTGTATGGCGTCACCACCGACACGTCGATCGGCGGCCTGTTCATGGCCGGCGTGCTGCCGGGCCTGATGATGGCCGCGATCTTCGTCGCCTTCGCGATGGGCTCGGTGGCGTTGTCGCACAAGCACATCCAGCGTGAACCGCGCGCGACGCTGCGCGAGGCGGCCACCGCGATCCGAAAATCGCTGTGGGCGATCTCGCTGCCGGTGTTCGTGCTCGGCGGCATGTACGCCGGCGTCTTCACCGCCACCGAGGCCGCCGCCGCCGGCGCGCTGCTGGCGCTGGCGGTCGCGGCCTTCGTCTATCGCAACGTCCGCTGGCGCGCCGTATGGGACTCGGCGCTCGACGCCAGCCGCACGTCGGCGATGCTGTTCATGATCCTGGCCGGCGCCAGCGTCTTCGGCCATGTGCTGACGAAGATGCGCATCCCGCAGCAGATCGTCGAGATGGTGGTGGCGGCCGACGTCGGCGTCACCGGCTTCCTGATCGCGATGATGGCGCTGATCTTCGTGCTCGGCATGTTCCTGGAATCGATCGCGATCATCCTGATCACCAGCCCGGTGATCCTGCCGGTGATGCAGCACCTGGGCATCAACCCGATCTGGTACGGCATCCTGCTGACGATCAATCTGGAGCTGGCGCAGATCACGCCGCCGGTGGGCATGAACCTGTTCACCATCAAGGCGATCACGAAGGCGCCGATGGGCGAGATCATCCGCGGCTCGCTGCCCTACGTGCTGCTGATGCTGCTGGCGATGGCGCTCGTGATGATCTTTCCGCAGATCGCGCTGTGGCTGCCGGGGACGATGATCGATCGGCGGTGAGGTTCGGCGGCGCGCCGACGCGTTGTGCAGGGGAGCGAGTTGCCTTGGATTGCGGATAGCGCTCCCGGATGCATAGATCGTTGTTCGGCGACAGCGGCGTTGTGACCGGGATCGAGGAATCATCGGAGGCTCTGAAGAAGCGAGGAGCTCCTACTGCTGGGCGCTTGAAATTGCAGACGGGCATGACATCTCGCCTGGTCTCAATGGAGAATTTGACAATGCCCTCCAGCCACGGCGCCGCCCACAGTAAAACCCCGACTCTGCCGGGTGTCGCCTCACGCGCACACACGACGGCTTCGGATCCGTGCGCGCTCAGCAATGCAGGGGCTCGAGGTGCCGGCGCAGACCCGCCGCACTCGCATCATCTGGGCGCGATCGGTGAGTGGACATCGAGGCCGCCAGCATCTTCGTCAATCCCGGCGATTTTCAGGCGAATGCGCTCGATCGCATGCACGGGCTCGAGTCCCTTTGGACACACTTCCGCGCAGTTCATGATCGAGCGGCAGCGAAAGAGGCGGTAGGGATCATGATTCAGATCGGCAAGCCGCTGCTCGGTCGCCCGGTCGCGGCTGTCGAAGATGAAGCGGTAAGCCTGGATCAGCCCGGCCGGACCGACGAACTTGTCGGGGTTCCACCAGTACGAGGGGCATTGACTGGTACAGCAGGCACAGAGGATGCATTCATAGGCGCCATTCAACTTCTCGCGTTCGGCCGGCGACTGCAAGCGCTCCTTCTCGGGCGGCGCTTCGTCGTTGATCAGGACGGGCGTGATCGATTCGTATTGCTTGAAGAACTGCGTCATGTCGACGATCAGGTCGCGGATGATCGGAAAGCCAGGCAGCGGTTGAATGACGACAGGCTCCCGCAGCCCGCGCACCGGCGTGATGCAGGCCAGGCCGTTGCGGCCGTTGATGTTCATCGCGTCAGACCCGCACACGCCTTCGCGGCACGACTTCCTGAGCGATAGCGTGTTGTCTTGCGCCTTCACGCGCAGCAGAACATCGAGCAGCATCTGATCGGAAGCCACGAGCTCGATGTGGTAGTCCTGCAAGTGCGGCTGCTCGTCTCGATCGGGATCGAAACGTGAGATTGACAACTTCATGGCGGGCCCTCCCAGCGGATGGTGAACATTCAGGTCTGCAGGTCGAGCAGGATCGCCAGCACCCAGACGCCCAGTGCAAGCAGCCCGAATGCGACGAGCATTAGCAGCGCGTTGCGCAATCCAGCCGGCTTGGCGTAGTCGAGCAGGACGTCGCGCAGACCGACCCAGAGGTGGCTGAGCAAAGCAGCGAAAAACAACAGAAACGCGAGCGTGATGCCGGGCCGGGCAACCCAGGCTTGCCATTGCAGGTGGCTGGTCAGCGGATGGACGGCCATAGATGCCAGCAGGAACAGGAGGAAGAGCAGCATGCCGACCGCGCTTGCGCGCTGCACCCACCAGGCCCGAAGACCCGTGTGCCGACTGCGCACGCCGCGTCCGGAGTTGGTCAACGGACTTCCTTCACCACAACACCGCGGCTGCGAGCAGCGCCACGGCGACGCCCGCGACATTGACAAACCAGGCGCTCTTTCGAGCTGAGCGCAAAGGCGAGCCGAATTCGAAGTCGCTGAGCAGGTGCCGCACGCCGCCGAGCAGGTGATGCGCCAGCGCCCAGACGGCGATGACCGCTGCCACCTTGAACGCAGGGTGTGCCGAAAGCGCTGTCACGCGCGCGAACCCTCTTTCGCCCTGCAATGATTGGGCGAAGAGGTATATAGCCACCGGAACGGCCACGGCGAGCACCACACCGCTGATCCGGTGACCGATCGAGGTCAGCGCGCCGACCGGCATCGCAATCTTCCGCAGATCGAGAAACACGGGGCGGCGGGTGCGGGTCGTCACGGACCGGGGCTGCATAGCGCCGACGCCCTTCTTGTCAGCATTTTTCATGGGTACATGGCGGCGTGATCAGTAGCGTTGTGCTGGATTTCGTGGGACAGCCGGGAGACATCATGCAGGCGAAGCATCAATGGACGCCGGACCTAGATGAAGCTTTTGCAAGTGCCCGGCGCTATCGATCAGGTTGACCCACTTGGGCGAGCAAGGCCTGCTGATGCGGGCCGGCACGATCGTCGACGCCACCATCATCGCTGCACCCAGCTCGACCAAGAACGAAGCCAAGGCGCGCGATCCGGAGATGCACCAGACCAAGAAGGGCAAGCAGTGGTTCTTCGGCATGAAGGCGCACATCGGGGTGGACGCCCAGTCGGGTCTCGTGCATTCGCTCGTGGGCCCCGCTGCCAACGTCAATGACGTCACCCAGGCAGGCGCGCTGCTGCACGGTCGGGAGAAGTACGCCTTGGGCGATGCCGGCTACCGCGGCGCGAGCAACCGCGAAGAGGCCAAGCGGCCGCCACGGCCGCGACGGCCGCGCTGGCACGTGGCGATGCAGCCGGGCAAGCGGCGCCGGCTCGACCCGGCGAGCCCGTGGGCGCGGCTGCTGGAGCAGGCCGAGCAGCTCAAGGCCAGCGTTCGCGCCAAGGTCGAGCATCCGTTCCACGTCGTCAAGAACCTGTTCCGCCACCGCAAGGTCCGCTACCGCGGCCTGGC
Organism: Rubrivivax sp.; assembly: GCA_040007675.1. GTDB lineage: Bacteria > Pseudomonadota > Gammaproteobacteria > Burkholderiales > Burkholderiaceae_C > Rubrivivax. The sequence continues at coordinate 8,047 of JBDTUO010000054.1, read as the reverse complement.
CAAGAACGAGGCGCAGCTGTTCAGCCTGTTCGGCCTGGCTAACCTCGTGATCGCCAAGAGACAGCTATTGGCGCTCCATGGCCGAGCTGTCTCTTGAGTGGGCGATGGAGCCCGAAAAGCGCGCTCAAACACCGCTGCGCAAGCGGATGCAACCCGTTCGATCGCCTCGGCGAGACTACGACAGCGTGGAACGTGCCGGCGACGCGCGAAGTGCTTCATAGATCAGCGCATCCCTAGCTTCTTCTTGTACGTGGTCGTGACCGAGAGGCTGTAGAAGATCACGTCGACCGCCACGTTGGCGAGTGCGGCGCGTTCGTGCAGCGGCACCCCAGCCTCTCGAAGGTGCGCAGCAACTCGGGGTCTACCTCGTCCATGCTGGCGAGCTTGGGCCTGGGCTTGGGTGCCGCGTAGTAGCTGATGGCCTGGAAGGCGATCTTCGGGTAGGTGACATGGGCCCACGCGGACTCCGTCATCGTCAGCCAGTGGCGAAACGCTTTCAGCCGGAATTCGAGCAGGCGCTCGGGTTCGTTTTTCTTGGCCGAGATCAGCCGGATCGTGTCTTCGTTCAGGCCCTCGGCGGCGACGTCCGACTCGATGTCGGTGACGAAGCCATGCGCACAGGACCGGTCGACGAGGTTTTGCAACACTTTCAGTCTGACCCGGCCGCAGCACCGGCCTTCACTGCCTTCAGATTGAAACTCTCACCGCAGCCACAGGTACTGTCGGCATTGGGGTTGTCGAACCGGAAGTTTTGCTTGAGGCCTTCGGTGACGAAGTCCAGACGGGCGCCGTCGATCATCGCGAGGCTCTTGGGGTCGACCACCAGCTTCGCGGCATGCGCTTCGAACACCAAATCGCCGGCGGCCAACTCGTCGGCGAGCGCATAGGTGTAGGCAAGACCTGAGCACCCGACGGTCTTGACGCCGACCCGTAAGGCCAGGCCTTTGCCGCGCTTGGCGATCTGGCTGCGTATCTGCTGGGCGGCGGCTTCGGTGAGGGTGATGGTCATGGCGTGCTGGCCGGTTGCGGACGGGGTGTCACTGTAGATGGGGTCTGATTTCGGTTTTTCAGAAAGACTTCGCTGGAGTATTCGGCTCGGCGCTGAAGAAGCCGAACGGCTGACCCGTCAGTGGTAGCCGACCCCCATCACGTAGTCGCGCAGCAGAGATTCCTCGTTCTTTGCGTCCTGTAGCAGTGCGCCGAGCGCGTCGCGGGCATTGAGCACGCCGATCGGCCGTCCGTCGGCGCCAGCGATCGGAATATTCTTCAGGTTGCGCGCCTTCATCTTCGACCAGACTTCGTGCAAGCGGTCGCCCGGCGAGCACTGCAAGACATCGGCGCTCATCACCAGGGCGGCTGCGACACCGCAGGCTGCGCCCTGGCACACGCTGATCTGGGCGATGACATCGGACTTCGTGATGACGCCCGCGATGGTGCCGCCGGCTCCGCAGACGACGATGAGATCGATGCCGGCACGCAGCAGACGAGCGGCGTCGAGCAGCGGCGCGTCGTCGGCGATCATCACCAGCCGCGCGCGCGCCGCGATCAGAACTTGTTCGACGAACAGACTTTGGCTGTCAAAGATCGTCGACGGCGCAGGGGTTGTGGCAGCAGTCGCCGACGCCTTGTTCTCGGGCGCGCTGACCGCGATCGGATCGCTGGCGGGAAATGTCTCGCGCAGCGCTTCGTCACGCAGTGCATCGGTGTGGTCGATGCCAACCGGGATTCCGTCCTTGCGGTCGGGGCGGTTTCTCTTCATCGTCACGGTGCTACTTCGCAGCGCGCGTCAGCGCTTTGCCCGAATGGAATACAACGTCCGGCTCCCCCGGATGGTGGTCGTGCTCCGCGATCGAGTACATGGTGTTGTCGGCCGTCGTGCCGAGCTTGTGAACGCCGGTGACGGTGCCGTGGCCGATCGCGCTGCGGTAGTGCCAGGACACGGCGGTGCCATTGGGAATCGTCTTGAATGAAGGTGCATTCTTGGTCGTCATGGTGGTTTGCTCCGAAAGACTGCGGTCTGCGTCTCAACGCCGCAGCAATGCGCGCGTACGCGCGCAGACGTTGTCAACGGCGAAGCTGTATTCGCTCATCATGACATCCTCGGGTGCCGATGCGTCAAAGCGACCGACTCCGAGCACATTGCCGGCGGCGCTTCCGACTCGTTGGCATCGACTACTCGCTAGAATTTCACTTGAGCGCGCAGCCCTTCGAGGCTCGACGCGAATCCGCTCGTCGCTGAGCTAGAGAAGGAGCCGGGTGCGCTGTATGCCTGGATAAGGAACGTGTGGCGCAGCGAGTTCGATGTCGCCGTGTTCACGCTGCAGGAAGGCATCATCCCCAAAGATCACGCCATGTTCGAGCAGTATTGGATCGACCAGTTCGCCGATATAGTCAACGTCAACGGCAACAAGCCCGGCAAGGCGAACAGCACGCTCGCCCGGCAGATCATCGCGGCGTTGAAGCAGCAGATCGAGATGGCCCGCAAGGACGACAAGTAGGCTTCATCCGTCTAGGGTTTCGCACTCAGCCGGCCGTCCAGGGCGGCTTCGCCCGCATGGTCCGGCGCGGCCGGCCGTTCGGCGCGGCCGGGCGGTCGAGCTGCCGGCAGAGTTCTGTGAGTTCGCGCAGGGTGATCGCGTTCATCGCGCCGGCACGGTGCAGGCCGTCGACGGTCGCCTGTACGGCCGCGAATATGCCTTCTTCCTTGAGGAACTTGTCAAGGCTCGATCCGTGATGCCTCTTGCTCATTGAGATCCGCTCACACCGACTGGGCCTGCAGGTGGATCGTGTCGCCGCTGGACTTCGCTTGGCCGTGGCCGCGCACGACGATGTCAACGTCATAGCCCAGTTTCGTCAGCATGCGCATGAGCCGCTCGACCGACACGTCGCGGAACTGGCCGCGCATCAGGCGCGACACATCCGGCTGACTGAGCCCGATCCGTTCGGCGGCTTCGACCTGCGTCAGCTTGCTGGCGCTGATGATTTCCCGCAGGCGTGTGCCCAGGCCCGCCTTCAGAAGATGGGCTCCCGGGTCGGCATAGCCGAGGTCAGCGAACACATTCTTGCCGCCGCGCTTGATCCTGGTGTCGTCGCTCATCATTTTTTTCCTTTCGCCACCCGTGCCTTGTAGTCCGCTTCCGCGGCCTTGAGCCGCCGCTCGATCAATTTCATGTCCGCCGGCGGCGTCTTGCTCGCCGCGCCGCATCGGCGCCCCGGCGCCAGGCTCGACCCGCCCGGCGGCTTCTGCGCGGTTTTTTTTTGCCCCTCAAGCTCCCCGGCCCCCTGCCGAAATCGATCCATCCCCACCCCCCACGCTCAACCCAGCCATGTCCACCACCCCGCAGACCTACCGCCTGATCACCCGCAGCGACATGGACGGCCTCGTCTGTGCTGTGTTGCTCAAGGAGCTGGGCATGCTCGGCGAGATCGTGTTCCATCACCCGAAGGACGTGCAGGACGGCAAGGTGCCCGTCACCGACCGTGACATCCTCACGAACCTGCCATACGTGGCCGGCTGCGCGCTGTGCTTCGACCACCACGCCAGCGAGGCCGTGCGCAACAGCGGCCGCGCGACGCCCGGCTACGTGCTCGACCCGAACGCCAAGAGCGCGGCGCGCGTCGTCTACGACCACTTCGGCGGCAAGCAACGATTCACGGCGATCGGCGACGACATGATGGCGGCCGTCGACAAGGCCGACTCGGCCGGCTTCACGCTCGCCGACGTGCTCGAGCCGAAGGGCTGGGAGCTGCTGTCGTTCCTGATGGACGCGCGCACCGGCCTCGGCCGCTTCCGCGAGTTCAGCATCTCGAACTACCAGCTGATGATGAAGCTGATCGGGTGCTGCCGCGACATGACGATCGACGAGATCCTCGCGCTGCCCGACGTGAAGGAGCGCGTGGACCTGTTCTTCGCGCAGCACGCGCTGTTCCGCGCGCAGATCGAGCGCGTGGCGCAGGTGCACGACAAGCTCGTCGTGCTCGACCTGCGCAATGAGGAGACGATCCACGCCGGCAACCGCTTCGTCGTCTATGCGATGTATCCGCAGTGCGACATCTCGATGCACGTGATGTGGGGCCGTGACCGCCAGAACACCGTCTACACGGTCGGCAAGTCGATCTTCGGCGCGCGCAACGCCATCGACGTCGGCTCCTTGATGCTCGGCCTGGGCGGTGGTGGCCACCAGGCGGCCGGCACCTGCCAGGGCGCGAACGACGTGGCCGAGACGACCAAGCGCCACCTGATCGACCGCATCACCGCGCTGTCGCGCGTGGTGACTTCAGCGGCGTCGTCCGCCGTCACCCGCCAGCCGGCCTGAACGGTTCGGCTGGCGCGGGTCGGCGCGCGCCGCGCGAGTGACCGCTGACGCCCGCGTAGCACGTTTGCTATACAGTCGGGCCATGCGCTCTGCCACCTTTCCACCCATTCGCGTCGAGCCGGAGGTCCGTGCCGAGGTCGAGGCCGTCTTGCGCGAGGGCGAGACGCTGACCCAGTTCATCGAGGAGGCGGTCGTGGCGGCCGCGGCTTGGCGCCGCGTGCAGTCCGAGTTCGTCACTCGTGGCGAGGCGGCGATCGAGCGGTGGAAGCAAGAAGGCGGCGGGCATGCGGTCGACGAGGTCATGAACGACCTGCAGGCGCGCCTCGATGACGCGAAGCGCCGAGTGGCTCAGCGCGCAGGCCGGTGACGACCCAGTACACGGTCACGCTGCTGCAGGAAGCGGTGGCGGACCTGCGGCGTCTGGAGGACTTTGCCATCGAGCGCGAGCTGGCGAGCGAGACCCCCGACTGGTCCACTCCTCAACGAGCACTGGACGCCATCCGCGAGGGCATGCGCCTGCTGTCCTGGTCGCCCTACTCGTGCCGCCGGGCAGAACTCGGCAATGGGCGCTCGCGCGAATTGATCATTCCATTCGGTGGCACGGGCTACGTTGTTCTCTTCGAGATCGTCGGCAACGACGTCGTCGTGGGCGCGGTTCGGCACCAGCGCGAAGAGGACTACCGGCACTGAAGCAGGCCGGCGTTAGCGCGCCAGCGTCAACGGCGGTGGCTTCATCGGCGACAGAAGTAGCAGGTGGCGAAAACCGCTGGGGCCGGTGCACCCTCACGCCTGCCACGGATTGATGACGGCCACGCCCGCCGCCTCGACAGGGCGAAACCCTGACCGACTTCGTCGAAGCGACGGTGCGAAACGCCATCGCTTTCCGGCGCGTCCAGATCTCGTTCCAGGCTCGTGCCCAAGCAGCGTCGGAGGCGTACCACCAGACGGGCGCTTCGGTGTCTGTCGCCGCGGTATTGAAAAAGCTCCAATCGAAACTGGACGCAAGGCGCAAGAAACTTGGCCGATGAGTTTTGTCGTCGAACTGTCTCCGACGGCCGAAGCTGACCTGGAGCGCCTGTTCGACTTCCTGCTCGACCGGGCCGACACCACCGAAGACCTCGATCGCGCCCAAGCTGCGATCGAGGCTATTGCGGCCACGGCGCAGCACCGGCTGGCCATCACGCCCTTCAGCTTCCGCAAAGCGGCCAGTAACCCCGCGCAGCGGGAGTTGATCATCCCGTTCGCAGGCACCGGATATGTCGCGTTGCACGAGATCGTCGGCCCGTCGAAAGTCGTCGTGCTGGTGGTGCGCCACCAGCGGGAAGAGGACTATCACTGACACCAGACGTCGACAGCCTCGCTCGCGGCGGGCGCCGATCCCTGCTACCGCGCGCTCAGAAACTCCAGCATCGCCTGCTTCGTCTGCGGCGACTGCAGGATGCCGAGGTGACCGGTGCCCAGCACCGGGTCGTAGGCGCCCTGCCCGGTCAGGTCGAGCTGCGTTGCGCCCTTCAACGTCGCGCTGCGGCTGAAGTCGGCCGGCCGGCCTTCGCGGTCCTGCGCCGGCACCGGCGTGAAGAAGCCGTCCTGCGCGGCGATATAGACGAAGCTCGCATCCGCGTTGCGGATCACCAGCACCTTCACCGGGCCCATCGTCTCGGCGCTGCCGCCGGGCCCGTTCAGGCGCTTCAGGAAGGGCGTGTCGGTTGCGCCGAGTTCCTCGCACACCGCGCTGTCGGGCGTGAAGCCACCGAACACCGCCAGCTGGTAGTAGTTGGCCGGGTCGGGGCTGCAGTTGATGATGCCGTGGTTCGGGCCGTCGATCGCGACCAGCCGGCGCACCGTCTTCGTCGCACCGTCCTGGCGCATCCATTCGCGCGCCAGTGTCACGCCCAGGCTGTGGGCGACGATGTCGACCTGGGTCGCGCCGGTCGATGCCAGCACCGCGGCGACGAAGCGCCGCAGGTCCGGCACGTTGGCCTGGTTGGTGTGGCCGATGCGCGCGCGGCGTGTGTTGTCGCCGGCGAGGTCGCACTGGTCCCCCTGGTAGCCGAGTCCCCACAGCTCGCTCGGCTGCCAGCCGCTGTCGGCCAGGGTTTGCGCCAGCGCCTGCACCTTGCCGTTGGTCGGGCTGCACGCGGTCGGGTACGGCACGTCGTTGTTGCCGTGCAGAAAGATCACCGGCGTGCGCGTCGCCGGCCCGGCGGCGCCGAAGCCGATCACCGGCTGCTGCAGCGTCGCGTCCTCGATCAGCGGGAAGCCGGCGGGCAGGCTGCTGCCGACGGTCGCCGCCTGCACGGCGGCACTGGCGCACAGCGCGGCGCAAAAAGTCAGTATCGATCTCATCGTTGTCACCTCATGGACTGCCGTTGAAGAACCGTTCGACGAGGCCGATCTGCGCCTCGGTGTTGAGTGCGGGTGCGTGGCCGCAGCCGGAAATCGTGACGACCACCGCGCGCGGGCCGCGGGTGCGCATGGCCTCGGCCGTCTCCGGCAGCAGCAGGTCGGAAGTCTCGCCGCGCAGGCACAGCACCGGCAGCGTCAGCGTTTCCCAGGCGTCCCACTGGACGTAGTCGTCCGGGTGGTGCTCGAACTGCTGCACCATCGCCGGGTCGTAGTGCGGCGTCCACCGGCCGTCGGGCAAGCGGCGGGCGGAGGTCTCGGCAAGCTGGCGCCACTGCGGGTCGGGCAGCCAGCCGTAGGGTGCGTAGACGGTGCGGAAGTACTGTTCGAGTTCGCCCATCGATCCGAACGCCGGTGGCCGGCCGGCGTAGCTGCGGATGCGCTCGACCGCCGGCGCCGCGATCTCGGGGCCGATGTCGTTCAGCACCAGGCGCCCGATGCGGCCGCGCAGCGCACCGGCGGCCGCCTTCAGCCCGATCGCGCCGCCCATCGAGGTGCCGAGCCACAGGCAGCGCTCGATACCGAGCGCCTCGAGCAGGTCGACCGCGAGGCGCTCGTAGAACGCGAGGCAGTATTCGCGCGCCGGGTCCGGGCTCCACTGGCTCAGGCCGCGCCCTATCGTGTCGGGGCAGATCACGCGCCAGCGTGCCGCCAGATGGGCGGCCACCGGATCCATGTCGCGCCCGGTGCGTGCCAGGCCGTGCCACGCGACCACGACCTCGCCGTCGGCCGGCCCCCATTCGGTGACGTGCAGCTCGCGCCCGGCGGCACGCACGTAGTGCGAGCGCGGGCCGGTCATGCGCTGGCCCGCGCGGCGCGCGCGCGCAGGCGGCCGACGATGCCGCTCGGGAAGTGGTAGACCGACAGCACGAACAGCACCCCGAGCCACAGCAGCCAGCGGTCCGGCGCGATCAGCGACTGCAGCACCGGCACACCCTGCACCACGCCCGCACCGATCGCGAGCAGGTCCTGCAGGTAGTTCTGCGCCAGCACGAACAGCACCGCGCCGATCACCGCGCCGTACAGCGTGCCCATGCCGCCGATGACGACGATCAGCAGGATGTCGAGCATGATCTCGAACGACAGCGTGGTGTCGGGCCCGGTGTAGCGCAGCCACAGCGCGAGCAGCGCGCCCGCGAGCGTCGCGAACAGCGCCGCCAGCACGTTCGACAGCGTGCGGTAGACCACCGTGCGGTAGCCGATCGCCTCGGCGCGGAAGTCGTTTTCGCGGATCGCCTGCAGCACGCGGCCGAAGGGCGAGTTGACGATGCGCAGCAGCGCCAGGAACAGCACGGCGACGACGACGAACAGCAGCCAGTAGGTGATCA
>JBDTUO010000053.1:0-11829 GCA_040007675.1 Rubrivivax sp. | reverse complement strand
GCGCGAATCGCCGCGCCGCGTCAGGAGCCTGCCGATGCCACCGCCGACCTTCGATACCGTCGTCATTGCCGCCGACCCACAGCACCCGCGCGTGGCGCGGCTGCTGCTGAACCGGCCGGAGCGCCTGAACGCGATCGACGAGGCGATGCCGAGCGAGATCCGTGCGGCGGTCGACTGGGCCAATGCGCAGCCCGAATTGCACGTGATCGTGGTCGAAGGCGCCGGCAAGGGCTTCAGCGGCGGCTACGACCTGTCCTTGTTCGGCGCCGGCCAGATCGATCACCCGTGCCAGCAGGAGCGGGACCCCTGGGACCCGCTGGTCGACTACGCCTACATGCGCCGCAACACCGAGGACTTCATGAGCCTGTGGCGCAGTCCGAAGCCGACGATCGCGAAGGTGCACGGCCACGCGGTGGCCGGCGGCAGCGACATCGCGCTGTGCTGCGACCTGCTGGTGATGGCCGACGACGCCCGCATCGGCTACATGCCCGCGCGCGTCTGGGGATGCCCGACGACCGCAATGTGGACCTACCGGCTCGGTCCGGCACGCGCCAAGCAGATGATGTTCACCGGCGACACGATCGACGGCCGCACCGCGGCCGACTGGGGCCTGGCGAACCTGTCGGTACCCGCGGACGAGCTCGATGCCGCCACGCTGCGCCTGGCGGAGCGCATCGCCGGCGTGCCACGGGCGCAGCTCGCGATGCACAAGATGGTGGTCAACCAGGTGCTGCAGACCATGGGCCTCGAGCAGACGCAGAACCTCGCCACGCTGTTCGACGGCATCACGCGCCACAGCCCGGAAGGCCTGTGGTTCCGGCGCCTGGCGCAGGCCGAAGGCTTCAAGGCCGCGGTCGAGTGGCGCGACAGCGGCCGCGCGATTCCGGAAGGCGACGCCGCGCGCGACGGTGCCCGCGAGCTGGCGCAGCGGGTGCCGCCGCCGCTGGGACCGGACCGCTGAACAGCGCCCCGCCGCGGCCGGATCAGACGGTCGATCCGCCGCCCAGCGCACGTGACAGCCCGCCGCGCAGCGCGCGCGACAACAGCAGCACGGGCACCAGGCCGACCGCGACGATGGCGAGCGACGGCAGCGCCGCTTCGCCGAGGCGTTCGTCGCGCGCGAGGTTGTAGGCGACCACGGCCAGCGTGTCGCTGCCGAACGGCCGCAGCATCAGCGTCGCCGGCAACTCCTTCATCACGTCGACGAAGACCAGCAGCGCGGCCGCCGCCACCGAGCGTTGCAGCAGCGGCAGGTGCAGTTGCCAGAAGATGCGGCGCCGGCCGCTGCCCAGCAGGCGGCCGGTCTCGTCGACGTTCGGGCTGATGCGGGCATAACCGGCCTGCACCGACTGCAGCGCGACCGACGAGAAGCGCGCGAGGTAGGCCAGCATCAGGCCGCCCGCGGTGCCGGTGACGAGTGCGGCCAGCGGCAACGCCGGCCAGCGCGCCTGCAGCAGCCCCACCGGCGCCAGCACGCCGATGGCGACCACTGCGCCGGGCAGCGCGTAGCCGAGTCCGAGCAGTCCGGCCGCCGCGCCGAGCGCGCCGGGCCTGCGGCCGGCCCCACCGGCCGGGCGCAGTGAAAACCCGATCGCCAGCGCCAGCGCCGTCGCCAGCAGCGCCGCGAGCCCGGACAGCCGGAAGCTGGCCCAGGCCCACTGGATGAAACGCGCGAGCGGCAGGCCGTACTCCGCATAGCGCACCTCCTGCAGCAGCAGGTGCACCAGCCAGCCGACCGGCAGCACGAAGCCGAGCAGCACCGGCAGCCCGCACAGCACGAAGGCGCCTCCCGCGGCCAGCCCCCGCAGCGCTTGCGGGCGGGCGTCGGCGGCGTCGCGCCCGCCGCCACCCGCACTGACGAACTGGAGCTGGCGCCGCGCGCGGCGCTCGGCCCACAGCAGCAGCGCGGTCACCCCGAGCAGCACCGAGGCCAGCTGCGCGGCCGCCATGCGGTCGTCCATCACCAGCCAGGCGCGCAAGATCCCGGTCGAAAAGGTCGTGAGCCCGAAGTACGCGCCGACGCCGTAGTCGGCCAGCGTTTCCATCACCGCCAGCGCCACACCGGCCGCGACCGCCGGCCGCGCCAGCGGCAAGGCCACCGCCAGCAAGCGCCGGCGCGGCCCGGCGCCGAGCAGCCGGGCCGCTTCGAGCAGGTGCGGGGCCCGGTCGCCGAGCGCGGTCCGCGCCAGCAGGTAGACGTAGGGGTAGAGCGCCAGCACGAAGAGCACGATCGCCCCGCCGAGGCTGCGCACGTCGGGCCACAGCGGTCCGCGCAGCCCGAGCGCGCTGCGCAGCGCGGTCTGCAGCGCGCCGCTGAACTGCAGCGCATCGGTCCAGGCGTAGGCAAGCACGTAGGCCGGCATCGCCAGCGGCAGCAGCAGTGCCCACTCGAAGACACGGCGACCGGGAAACTGGAACAGGCTCACGGCTGCCGCAGTCGCGCTGCCGACCAGCGTGACCCCGACCGCCACCCCGGCGGTCAGTGCGGCTGACTGGACCGCATAGGCCGGCAGTACGCTGCCGAACTGATGCCTCAGCGTGGCCCAGGAATGGGCGTCCAGGCCGAACCATGCGGCCCCGATGCCGAGCACGGGCAGCGCCAGCGCGAGGCACAACAGGGTCAGGACGCGTCGCATGCTCCACCGGACCAAGGGGGTGTTGAAATGCGAAGCATCCTCATTCCCGGTCGATGTCTATCATAGGTCCATGTTCCTTCAGGTGGACTCCGTCACCGTGCGCTACGGCCGCGTCGACGCCCCACGCCCTGCGGTCGAACAGGTGGGTTTCGGGCTGATCGCGGGCGAGATCGGGGTGCTGATCGGCCCGTCGGGCTGCGGCAAGACGACGCTGCTCCGTGCCATCGCCGGGCTGGAGCCCTGCCAGGCGGGGCGCATCACGGTGGACGGCGTCTGCCTCGTCGACGCTGCCACCGGAGTGCATCTGGCACCCGAAGATCGGCGTATCGGGATGGTGTTCCAGGATTACGCACTGTTTCCGCACCTGAGCGTGGCCGACAACGTCGGCTTCGGCCTGCAGGCGTTGCCGCGCGCAGCGCGACGCGCCCGGGTCGGCGAACTGCTCGCGCTGGTCGGCCTGTCGCACGCCGCGGCCCGGGCGCCGCACCAGCTGTCGGGCGGCCAGCAGCAGCGCGTCGCGCTGGCGCGGGCGCTGGCGCCGGCGCCCCGCCTGCTGTTGCTCGACGAGCCGTTCTCCAGCCTCGACATCGACCTGCGCGGCCACCTGGCCCAGGAACTGCGGGCGATCCTGAAAGCCAGCGGCACGACGGCGCTGTTCGTCACCCACGACCAGATGGAGGCGTTTGCGCTCGGCGACGCGATCGGCGTGATGCACGCCGGTCGGCTGGAGCAATGGGGCGACGCCTACACGCTGTACCACCGGCCGGCGACACGCTTCGTCGCCAGTTTCATCGGCCACGGGGTCTTCACGCCGGCACAGATCGTCGCCGGCGCCGGCGGTCCGCGGGTGCAGACGCCGTTCGGTGCGGTCGAGGACGCGACGGAGTGCCCGCTGCCTGACGCCTATCCGGGCGGCGAATGTGACCTGCTGCTGCGCGCCGACGACGTGCTGCACGACGACGCCAGCGCGGTCAAGGCCCGCATCGAACGCAAGGCCTTTCGCGGCTCGGAGTTCCTCTACACGCTGCGCCTGGCCAGCGGTGAGCAGGTGCTTGCGCACGTGCCGTCGCACCACGACCACGCGGTCGGCGAATGGATAGGCGTGCGTCCGGCACTCGATCACGTGGTGACGTTTCCGCGCCAGGGCGCGCAACCTCGCACACACCCGGCATGAACTTTGCGCGCCGGACAAGCTCAATCCCGCAGTCGGGTTCTAAAATGACCAATCGGTCGTCGTTCGGAGGCAGCAGCGCCATGGGTGCCAGCAAGTTCAAGGTGGTCGGCCTCCTGGCCGTGGGGGCGGTAGCCGGGGCGCTGACGACGATGCAGCTGCAGGCGAACGCGCGCGACACGCTGTCGCCGCTGCCGCTGGAGGAAATGCAGCAGCTCGCCGCAGTCTTCGGCATCGTCAAGAGCGACTATGTGGAGGCGGTCGACGAGAAGAAGCTGATCTCGGACGCCATCGGCGGCATGGTCGCCGGGCTCGATCCCCACTCGCAGTACTTCGACAAGAAGAGCTTCAAGGAATTCCGCGAGAGCACCGGCGGCAAGTTCGTCGGCATCGGCATCGAGATGGGAATGGAAGACGGCCTCGTGAAGGTCGTCTCGCCGATCGAGGGGACCCCCGCGTTCCGCGCCGGCCTCAAGCCGGGCGATCTGATCACGCGCATCGACGACACCGCCGTCAAGGGCCTGTCGGTCGACCAGGCCGTCAAACGCATGCGCGGTGACCCCAACACCAAGGTCGAGCTGATGGTCTTCCGCAAGTCGGAGGGCCGCAACTTCCCGGTCACGATCGTGCGCGAGGAGATCCGCATCCAGAGCGTGCGCGCCAAGATGATCGAGCCCGGGTACGGCTGGGTCCGGCTGACGCAGTTCCAGGACCGCACCGTCGACGACTTCGCGCGCAAGGTCGAGGAGCTGTACAAGCAGGACCCGAACATCAAGGGTCTCGTGCTCGACCTGCGCAACGACCCCGGTGGCCTGCTCGACGGTGCGATCGCGGTGTCCGCCGCATTCCTGCCGGCCGACACCGTCGTCGTCAGCACGAACGGCCAGATCAGCGAGTCGCGCGCCACCTTCCGCGCCGCGCCCGAGTTCTACGCCCGTCGCGGCGGGAGCGACCCGTTACGCCGCCTGCCGGCGGCGCTGAAAAGCGTGCCGCTGGTGGTGCTGGTGAACGAGGGGTCGGCTTCGGCCAGCGAAATCGTCGCTGGTGCGCTGCAGGACCACAAGCGCGCGACGATCATGGGCGCGCAGACCTTCGGCAAGGGGTCGGTGCAGACCGTGCGTCCGCTGTCGGCCGAGACGGCGCTGAAGATCACGACCGCGCGCTACTACACGCCGGCTGGCCGCAGCATCCAGGCCAAGGGCATCGTGCCCGACATCTGGCTCGACGAGACCGCCGATGGCAACGTGTTCGCCGCGTTGCGCATGCGCGAGGCCGATCTCGAGAAGCACCTCGTCGGCAGCGACGAGAAGAAGGACGACGCCCGCTCCAAGGCACGCGACGAGGCGCGCCGCAAGCTCGAGGAACAGATGGCGAAGTCCAAGGAGCCGCCGAAGCCCTTGCCCGAGTTCGGCAGCGCCGAGGACTTTCCGCTTCTGCAGGCGCTTAACCAGCTGCGCGGGCTGCCCGTGGTCGCCAGCCGGACGGTGGCAGAGCGCAAGGCCGAGGCCGACACCGAAGGCGCCAAGCGCTGAAGATGCGCGCGGCGGCGCACCGGCGGAGCCGGCGCTGCGACGGGCAGTCCGTGGGTCCGGTGCACCCTGTAGGAGTGAACGCCACGCCACACCGGGATGCCGGCTGGCTGGCGCACCGTGCCACCTGTCGCTAAGCTGGGTGCCCCGCCCACGCCCGAGGACCTCGCATGGCTGCTCGATCCCTCGCGAGTCTGACGCTCAGCTTCGGCCTCGTCAGCATTCCGGTCAAGCTCTATTCGGCCACCGAGGCAGCGGCCAGCGTGCGCTTCAACCTGCTCGACCCGGACGGCGCACGCGTCAAGCAGCAGTACGTCTCCGAGAAGACCGGCAAGGTCATCGAGCGCTCGCAGCTCGTCAAGGGCTACGAGTTCGAGAAGGACCGCTTCGTGCTCTTCAGCGCCGATGAGTTGAAGGCGCTCGACGAAGCCGCGACCCATTCGATCGACATCGTCGCCTTCGTGCCCGAGACGTCGGTCGACCCGATCTTCTACGACCGCGCCTATTACCTCGCACCCGACAAGCGCGGCGGCAAACCGTACGCGCTGCTGCTCGAGGCGATGCGCGCGAGCGGCCGCTGCGCGCTCGCGCGCTGGAGCACGCGCGGCAAGCAGCACGTCGTGCAGGTCCGCCCGGCCGAGGACGGGCTGGTGCTGCAGCAACTGCTCTACGCGGCCGAAGTGCGCTCGCAGAAGGAGCTGCACATCGAGCCGGTCGACGTGTCCAAGGCCGAACTGCAGCTCGCGCTGCAGCTGATCGAGCAGATCGCGCAGGACGCCTACGACCCGGCTGCCTTCGACGACGAGGAACGCAAGCGCACGCTGGCGGCGATCGACCGCAAGATCGCAGGCAAGCAGGTGGTCGCCGCGACGCGCGAGGAGCAGCCCGGCGCCGACAGCGCCCAGGTGATCGACCTGATGGAAGCGCTGCGCGCCAGCCTCGGCGGCAAGTCAGCGCGCGGCGGCGCCAAGGCGCCGGCGGCGAAGGCCGATGCCGGCGCCGACGCCGCCCCGGCGAAGTCCGCACGCAAGCCCGCCAGGCGGGTGGCCGCGAAGCCCGCAGACGATGCCGCCGATGCGCCGGCACCGAAGGTGCGCGCCCGCAAGTGAGCCGACGCGACCCGGAGCCGACCGCCGACCCGTCCGACGCGCCGAGCACGGCCCGCCACCCCTACTCGCTGCCGCAGCTGCAGCAGTTGATCGGCCTTGGCCGCAGCACGATCCTCAGCCTCGTCGCGGCGGGCTACGTCAGCCCCGCCCGGGGACCGCGCCGGCAGTACCGGTTCAGCTTTCAGGACGCGGTGCTGCTGCGCAGCGCGCACCGCCTGCACCAGGCGCACATTCCGCGCCGGCGACTGCTCGCGGCGCTGCGCCAGTTGCGCGCGCGGCTGCCGGCGCAGCTGCCGCTGAGCGGGCTGCGCATCCAGGCGATCGGCGACGAGGTCGCGGTGCGCACGCGCGATGCGGCGTGGCAGACCCCCGGCGGCCAGTTGCTGCTGGACTTCGAGGTCGTCGGGGTCCAGGCTTCCGCCGACACCGCGCCCGCGCCGCTTGTGTTCCGCGAAACGGTGCCGGTGGCGCTGCACGCCCCGTCCGAACCGGATGCGGCCGCCCTGTTCGCCGCTGCGGCCGCGGCAGAAGCCGGAAACCGCAGCGCTGCCGAGGCCTTGTACAGGGAACTGCTGCGGGTCGACCCGACACACGAGTCCGCCTACATCAACCTCGGCGCGCTGCTGTGCGATGCCGGCCGCTGCGCTGAAGCGGTGGCGCTGTACGAGCTGGCCGCCACGGCGGAGCTGGATTCGGCACTGCTGCGTTTCAACACCGCGGTGGCGCTCGACGGGCTCGGCGACGACCCCGCTGCGCTCGACGCGTACCGCCGCACGCTGACACTCGACCCCCGCTTCGCCGACGCCCACTTCAATGCGGCCGCCGCCTGCGAGCGACTCGGCGATGCGCGCGGCGCGCTGCGCCACTACAGCGCCTACCGCCGCCTCGCGGGCGCCGGCGCCGCCACCCCGGGCGCCTGAAGATGGCGGGCGCGCCGCGGCCCTCCGCGCGCCGCGCCGGCACGGCAGCGCCGGACCTGCGCCGCTACCAGGCGAGGCGCAACTTCGCGCTCACGCCGGAGCCGGACGCGGGTACGGCCGCGGCCGCCGCAACGCCTGGCGCCGCCCCACGCGCCTTCGTGATCCAGAAACACTGGGCGAGCCGGCTGCACTACGACTTCCGGCTCGAACTCGACGGCGTGCTGCTGAGCTGGGCACTGCCGAAGGGGCCGAGCTTCGACCCGGCGGACAAGCGCATGGCGGTGCACGTCGAGGACCATCCGGTCGACTACGCGGGCTTCGAAGGCACGATCCCGCCGAAGCAGTACGGCGCCGGGCGCGTGATCGTCTGGGACCGCGGCACGTGGGAGCCGGTCGGCGATGCTCGCGCCGGGCTCGCGGCCGGCAAGATCCTGTTCAGGCTGCACGGCGACAAGCTCGCCGGCCTGTGGGAGCTGGTGCGCATCGCCAAGCCGGGCGACAAGCAGGACCCGTGGATCCTGTTCAAGAAGCGCGACGCGTGGGCCCGGCCGCGTGCCGACTACGACGTCGTCAGCGCGCTGCCCGACAGCGTGGTCGAACATCCGTTGGGACGCGTCGAGGACCGCGAACCACGCGAGCGCGGAGCGTCGCGCAGCACCGGTTCGAACGGAAGCGGCCCGGCCGCGGCCGCGGTCTCCGCCGACCTTTCCGCCGCTCGCCGCGCAACGCTGCCCGCCGCGCTCGCGCCGCAGCTCGCGACCACCGCTGCCGCAGTGCCGTCGGGCCCCGGCTGGTCGCTCGAACCGAAGTGGGACGGCTACCGCCTGCTGGCCCGCGTCGACGCCGGTGGCGTCGTCCGGCTGCACACCCGAAACGGTCACGACTGGACCGACAAGATGCCGACGATCGCCGCCGCGGTGGCCACCCTCGGCCTGCGCAACGCGTGGGTTGACGGCGAGCTCGTCGTGCTCGACGACGCCGGCGCCCCGAGCTTCGCCGCGCTGCAGACGGCCATCGGCGACCCGCGCCGCGCGGCGACCCTCAGCTACGTCGTCTTCGACCTCCCGTTCGTCGATGGACGCGACCTGCGCCCGCTGCCGCTGTCGACCCGGCGGGCGGCGCTCGCCGCGCGTCTAGACGCCGCCGCCGACAGGATCCCCGGCGCGCTGCGTTTCAGCCCGGCCTTCGACGACGCCGACCCCGACACGCTGCTCGAAGCCGCGCGCCGGCTCGGGCTCGAGGGCCTGATGGCCAAACGGGTCGACGCGCCGTACGTCAGCGCCCGCAGCGACAGCTGGCTGAAACTGAAGACGCGCCGGCGGCAGGAGTTCGTCGTCGTCGGCTACGCCCCGCGCGCCGACGCCCCGGCGGAGGTCGGCAGCCTGCACCTGGCGCTGCCCGACGCGAAGTCCGACGCGCAGGCCGACGGCGGCTGGGCCTTCGCCGGCAGCGTCGGCACCGGCTGGAGCGCCGCAGTGGCGCGCGACCTGCGCGACCGGCTGCAGGCGCTGCGCACCGACGCGCCGGTGGTGGACATTGCCGCGGTGACGCGCGCGACGCGCTGGGGCACGCGCCGGTCGAGCGCCGAGAACGTGTGGGTGGCGCCGACGACGGTGGTCGACGTCGCGTTCACCGGCTGGACCGAAGAACACCAGGTGCGCCACGCCGTCTACCAGGGTCTGCGACCCGACAAGGAAGCCGCCGACGTGACACGCGAACCCGACCCCGTCGCCCCCGGCGGCCCGCGTGCGACGGCCCGCGGCGCGTCAAAGAAGTCGTCCGGCGCCACCGTGCGTGGCCGCACCGTGTCGCATCCCGAGCGCGTCATCGACCCGTCGAGCGGGACGACCAAGCTCGACCTCGTGCGCTTCTACGACAGCGTCGCGCCCTGGCTGCTGCGGCACCTGAAGGACCGGCCGGTGGCGCTGGTGCGTGCGCCGCAGGGCATCGACAAGCCGGTGTTCTTCCAGAAGCACATCGAGTCGACGCCGATGCCGGGCCTGCGCGAACTCGACGCCGCGTTGTGGCCGGAGCACGCGCCGCTGCTCGGCGTGCCGAGCGCCGATGCGATCGTTTCGGCAGCGCAGATGAACGTCGTCGAGTTCCACACCGGCAACGCCAGCGTGCGCGCCGGCGGCCGGCCGAACCGCATCGTGTTCGACCTCGACCCCGGCGAAGGCACGACCTGGCCGCATGTGCGCGAAGGCGCGCTGCTCGTGCGCACGATGCTGGAAGAGTTGGGCTGGAAGGCGTGGCTCAAGACGAGCGGCGGCAAGGGGCTGCACGTGGTCGTGCCGGTGGCGCCGAAGCACGCCGACGAGACGCTGAAGTCGCTCGCGCAGGCCGTGGTGCAGCACCTGGCCGCGACGATCCCGCAGCGCTTCGTCGCCAAGTCGGGGCCGTCGAACCGGGTCGGCAAGCTGTACGTGGACTACCTGCGCAACGGCCGCGGTCAGACCACCGCGTCGGCGTACTCGGCGCGCTCGCGCCCGGGCCTCGGTGTGTCGATGCCGATCGCGTGGGACGCGCTGACCGAGCTCAAGTCGGGGGCGCAGTGGACCGTCGCGACCGCCCGCGAGCACCTCAGCTTCCAGGGCGATGACGACCCGTGGGCGGGCTACTGGACGAGCCGCCAGACGATCACGCGCGCGGCCCGAACGCTGGGCCTGACCCTGCCCGCCGGCGTGCCGCCACGGCAGGCGACGCGGCGCAAGCCGGTTGGCTGAACCCGTCCGGCAACGGTCGGCAGGCTCGACAGCGCGGCTCAGCCGCTGCGCTCGCGCGCGGACTGAAGGCAGCGCCGATACCGCGCCTCGACGCGACGCGCGAACCACTCGGTGGTCAGGCGGCGCGTGATCTTCGGGCTCTGCAGCACGATGCGCGGCAGCACCGCACGCGGCGGCGCCTTGCCGCCGTCGCGTTGCGCCGCCAGCGCGTAGACGCGCTCTGCGATCGGGCTGCGGTCGAACCCGGCACCGTCGCCGCGCTCGAGTTCGCGCCGGATCGTGCGGTCGTCCATGTCGAGCGCGCGGCCGAGGCTGCGCGCGGCGAGTTCGGTGGCGCCCGGGTGCGCGGCGTCGGCGACGACGAGGTCGCCATCCAGATCCAGCGGCCAGCCGCTGGCCTGGCTGAGCGCCTGCTGGAACGCCGCGTTGCGGCTCGCGTAGCGGCCGGCGTTGAAATCGGCGAAGCGGTAGATCATCTCGCCGCCGTAGGCCGGCGCGTCGTAGTCCAGCAGGTGCGCGGTACCGAAGTAGAGGCCGCCGCGGCGCGTGAAGACCTCGTGCCGCACCGAGTCCTGCGCCGGAAACGGGTAGGGCCGCGCCCGCACCTGCGCGTCGGCGAAGGCGATGCCGACCTGCATCGGCCCGCCCGTGCGCACCGGGTTCCAGCCGGCGAACAGGCGCCGCCCGAGCGGCACCTCGTCGATGAACTGCTCGTACATCAGGCTCAGGTCGCGCTCGGTCTTCACGGCATCGAGGCGGTCGTCGTAGCTGCGGCCGTCCGGCGAGCGCAGCTGCAGCGCCAGGCGCACCGCGAGCGCCGGCACGCCGGCGCGTTCGGCACGGCGCATGATCTCCTCGCGCGCCAGCTTCGCCAGGCCGGGCACCGCCGGGTCGACGCTGTAGCTCGACTCCTGCTCGACGACAGCGAGCACCGCGCAGGTGTTCTGCGCGGACGGCTCGATGCGCAGCGCCGCGAAGACCGATTGCAGGTCCACCGCCCAGGCCGCGCGCTGCGGCACGCGGGCCGGGATCAGCGCCTCGATGTCGGACTGGATCGCTTCCGGCGTGCGCACCGGGCCACGCGGCGGCGCGTCGCCGGCGCAGGCGGCGAGCAGCAGCAGCGCCGCGGCGAGCGCGGCCGTTGCGGCGCGCCGCCTCGTCGTCGAGGGCCGCGAGATCACGCGCTGTCGCACCGAAGGCGGCATCTGCGCCACCGACCATGCTCGCGCCCGACCACTGACCGACCCGTCATGGGTTCGGCTCGCTCGCGCCCCAGGCCGCCAGCAGCGCGTCAGGCACCTCGATGCCTTCGACCTCGGCGCGCCGGCGCAGCGCCTCCCGCCGTGCGCCGGGCAGGCGCACGCCGTCATCGCGCAGCATCTCGGTCAGCAGGACCTCGATGCGGTCGAGGTAGGCGTCGGCGCCGGCGAGGGCCGCCGGGTCGACGACGATGAAGGCCTGGCCCAGGCGCGGCCGGTTGCCGGCGTCGACGAAGAAGCTGCTGGCCTCGAAGCCGAAGTGGGCGCCGATGAGCGCCGTCACGAGCAGCTCGACGACCAGCGCCAGCATCGCCCCTTTGCTGGACGATGCCGCGCCCAGCGGCAGCATCGAGCCCGCCAGCGCGGCCTGCGCATCGGTGGTGGGCTCGCCCGCCGCGTCGAGTGCCCAGCCGGCCGGGATCGGCTGGCCGGACTTGGCGGCCAGCATCACCTTGCCGCGTGCCACCTCCGACAGGCTG
>JBDTUO010000052.1:0-11929 GCA_040007675.1 Rubrivivax sp. | reverse complement strand
AGCCCGAGTAGCTGTTGAGCATCGACACCACCACCGGCATGTCGGCGCCGCCGATGGCCATCACCATGTGCACGCCGAACAGCAGCGCGATCACCGTCATCACCAGCAGCGCGGCCATGCCGCCGGAAATGCCCTCGGCATTCAGCATCACGCGACCGAAGAAGATCACGATCAGCAGGCCGGCCAGGTTCATCCAGTGGCGGCCGGGCAGCAGCAGCGGCTTGCCACCGATCTTGCCCGACAGCTTGCCGAAGGCGATCACCGAGCCCGAGAAGGTGACGGCGCCGATCAGGATGCCGAGGTAGATCTCGATCTCGTGGATCGACTTCTCGGCCGGCGTCGGGAACACGGTCGAGGTGTCGACATAGCTGGCGTAGCCGACCAGGCAGGCGGCCAGGCCGACCAGGCTGTGCATCAACGCCACCAGCTCGGGCATCTGCGTCATCTGCACCTTCTTCGCCGCGTACAGCCCGACGCTGCCGCCGACGACGAGCGCGCCGATGATCCAGCCGTAGCCGGCAGGCGTGACGCGCGGGCCGAACACCGTGGCCAGCACGGCCAGAGTCATGCCGATGATGCCGAAGACGTTGCCGCGGCGCGCGGTTTCCGGGTTCGACAGCCCGCCCAGGCTGAGGATGAAGAGGATGGCGGCGCCGATGTAGCAGGCGCTGGCAAGACTGGAGCTCATGATTCGCTCCGACGGGCCGCCCCGAGGAGCGAAAGCCCCACGGGACCTGAAAGGGCCCCCTCGTGGCCCCAGGGGCAGCGCAGTACACGAAGTGACAAGCGTGGGGGCTTCATCTCTTCCTCACTTGCGGAACATCGCCAGCATGCGCCGCGTGACCGCGAAGCCGCCGAACATGTTGACGGCCGTGAGCGCGAGCGCGACGACCGCCAGCGCAAGGATCAGCGCGTTCGGTCGATCGGCATCGGCGCCCACCAGCGGCGGCGCAATCTGAACCAGCGCGCCGATGGCGATGATCGATGAGATCGCGTTGGTCACGCTCATCAGCGGCGTGTGCAGTGACGGCGTCACGTTCCAGACCACCATGTAGCCGACGAAGCAGGCGAGCACGAAGACCGTGAAATGCGACAGGAAGCTGGCCGGCGCGTACAGGCCGACGAGCAGGAACACGAGCGCGCCGACGCCGAACAGCGTCGCCAGCGTCGTGGCGGACATCGGCTCGCCGGCGCCGTGGCCATGACCCTTCTTTGCCGCCGGCACCGCCGCGGCGGTCGGCTTGGGTTTCGGCGCCGGCAGCGTGAGCGGCGGCGGCGGCCAGGTGACGCTGCCGTCCTTGATCACGGTCAGGCCGCGGATGGCGTCGTCGTCCATGTCGACGTCGATCACGCCGTCCTTGGTCTTGCACAGCTCCTCGGTCACGCGCAGCAGGTTGTTCGAATACAGCGTCGACGACTGCTTGGCGAGGCGGCTCGCGAGGTCGGTGTAGCCGACGATCGTCACGCCGTGGCGCACGACAGCCTCGCCGGGCACCGTGAGTTCGCAGTTGCCGCCCTGCTCGGCCGCCATGTCGACGATGACGCTGCCGGGCTTCATGCTGCGCACCATCTCGGCGCTGATCAGCTTGGGCGCCGGCTTGCCCGGGATCAGGGCGGTCGTGATGATGATGTCGGCGTCCTTGGCCTGCTGCGCGTACATCGCCCGCTGCGCGGCCAGGAAACCCTCGCTCATCACCTTGGCGTAGCCGCCGCCGCCGGAGCCTTCCTCCGCGTAGTCGACGCCGACGAATTCACCGCCGAGCGAGACCACCTGCTCGGCAACCTCGGCCCGCGTGTCGTTGGCGCGCACGACGGCGCCCAGCCCGACCGCGGTTCCGATCGCGGCCAGCCCGGCGACGCCCGCGCCGGCGATGAACACCTTCGCCGGCGGCACCTTGCCGGCGGCCGTGATCTGGCCGTTGAAGAAGCGGCCGAAGGCGTTCGCGGCCTCGATCACCGCGCGGTAGCCGCTGACGCCGGCCATCGAGGTCAAGGCGTCCATCTTCTGCGCCCGCGACAGCTGACGCGGCAGCGAGTCGATCGCCAGCACGGTCGCCTGCTTCGCCGCCATCAGCTGCATCAGCTCCGGGTTCTGCGCCGGCCAGACGAAGCCGATCAGCGTGCCGCCCTCGCGCATCAGCGCCACCTCGTGCACGGTCGGCGGGCGCACCTTGAGCACGATGTCGCTGCCCGCCCACAGCTCGGCGGCGGCGGGCACGACCTCGGCGCCGGCGGCACGGTAGGCCTCATCGGCGCAGTTCGCCGCCTCGCCGGCACCACTTTCGACGCCGACCGAGAAGCCGAGCTTGATCAGCTTCTCGACCACCTCCGGCACGGTCGCGACGCGTTTCTCGCCCGCCACTGTTTCCTTCGGGACACCGATCCGCATGGGCTCCTCCTCGCAAGGGCTAGTCAGCAGGCCGTCGCGGCCGGCGTCGTTGGGGCGACGAGTTTACGGTCAGCCGTCGCGCTGGCCTCGGCATCGGCTCGGGGGCGCGGTCGCTAGGCCCCCGGCCTTGCGGACCAGACGCTGGCGACCGAGCGCGTCTGCAGAGTGCGTCAGAGCGCGCGCATGCCCAGTGCTTGCAGGTACTCGAAGGTCGGGTCATAGAACAGGCGCTGTCGAGTGGAGTCGTCGGCACTGCCCTCCGGGACCACGATGACCATCCCCTGCCGCGCACGCGTCAACAGCACCCGGTATGCGTTCTCCAGGTAGCGCCGGCGCTCCGGTTTCTGGATCCGCGTCCAGCGCGAGCCGCGGAACTCGTGATGTGCCCACGCCGTTTCCGCGAAGCGCAGGTCGCCGTCCCAAACGACGCAGGCCCAGTCCAGCTCGAGGCCCTGGACCTGGAACTCGGTGGCCACGTCTTCGAGGTAGTACGACGACCGCGTGTCGTCCTTGCCATCGAGGAACCACTTGACCGGGTCGGTCTTCACACGGATGTCGATCGCCAGCGGCTTGAGTCGTTCGGCCTGCGACGAGACGACCACACCGAAACGCTCCGATCCTCTTGCCTGTCCGCGCAGCCATCGCTTCGCCGCATCGAGATCGCGAGTCAGCACGATCGGGTAGCGGTCAGTCAGCCCGGCGAGGGTGCCACGGGCTTCGGCAAGCTCCAGGTCGAGCAGCTCGCGAACGAACTGGCTCAGGGTCTCGGCCCGGAACGAGCGCATCGACGTCGCGAGGTGCAGGTCGGGGTGCCGGAACGTATTGGGCCGGGCGAGCAGGCGGTCGAACACGGCATCGCCGTGGTATTCCGCTGCCGTCAACTGCGATGACAAATGCACGTCCCAGCCACCGAAGCGGCCGAGTACGGCTTCGAACCACTGAGCGATGCCACCTTCGCCCGTGTTGATTTCCTGCCCACTGCCGACCAGGCAGACCACGACGGCCCAATCGAGGTGCCGATCCATGCACGACACGAGGAACTCGGGTTCCGACTGCGCGAAGTCAGCGCGTCCGCGCTTGCGCTTCATGAAGGCGCTTGTTTGCTGCAGATCCCAGGCCCGCTGCGCCTCGTCGAAAAGCACGACATGTTCTGGCGGGGCGCCGGGATCACGCAGGTACTCGTCGCGGAAGTGATGCACGTTCTGGATGAACGTCTCCACCTCGCGCCTGGCGTGGCCGACGCGGACAACTCGACCCTGGGTCACGGCCCGCTGGACCCGGTCGCGCGCGAGGGCCTCTCGCAGCACCGCCACGAGCGGCCCATTGCCGGAGAGGAACACGCTGTAGGTTTCGCTCGCCCGGTCGAGATGCCGGTTCGCAACGTCCAGCCCGACCAGCGTCTTCCCGGCCCCTGGAACGCCCGTGACGAAGCAGATGGACTTGCGCCCCTGCTGCCGCGACTGTTCGATCACGCGGTCAAGCACCGCAGTCGTGTGCGCCAGATTGCGCGCGCCCGCGTCGCTGCGCGAGATTTCGGCCACCGCGTGCCCAGCGTACAAGGCGCGCGCCGCCTCGACGATCGTCGGTGTTGGCAGGTAGCGCCCGCGCTCCCAAGCGTCGGCGTCAATCGCCGGCGCGTCGATCCGATCGTGCACGGCGTTCACGATCTCTGGCAACTGAGCTGGCGCTGCACACAAGGGGCGAGCCAGTCCGTCTCCACTGAACGAGGTTCCGATCTCCAGCACCTGTGCCGGCGCCTGCGTCGCGACGAGGACGGGAAGAATCGCGATGGCGTGACTTGCTTCGTGGAAGTGCTTGAAGTCCAGGCCATAGTCCCAGACCTGATCGATTGCGCTGCGCGTGAATCCAGCCTCACCGACCTTGAACTCGACCAGGACCAGGCCGCGGTCGGTCAGAAGGACTGTGTCGACACGTCGGCCCAGCCGCGGAACCGTGAACTCGAAGTAGATCCGCGCATGCGCAATCACGCCCGGCGGCCAATGGCATGCCTGCAGGATGTCGATCTGCCGCACCCATGCATCGCGTTGCGTCGGCTCGACCGCACCTTGGCTGTGCTGTAGCAATGCACCCAGGATGGCCGCCGGATCAGCCTGCAGGAAGCCCGCGAGACTTTCCGCATACATCCACCGGTAAATCTGCACTTCGTTCGGGCGGGTGGGCATTGTTGGGTTCGGCGGCTGAAGATATTACAGGCGGGGCTGCGAACAAGGCGCCAGATAATGAAATCGTGGCCCCTGTTCCTCACCAGCGCATCGTCGTCGGCCTTTCCGGCGGCGTCGACTCCGCGGTCAGCGCGTGGCTGCTCAAGCAGCAGGGCCACGAGGTCGTCGGCATCTTCATGAAGAACTGGGAGGAAGACGACGACGACCAGTACTGCTCGTCGAACGAGGACTTCGTCGACGCCGCTGCGGTTGCCGACGTGATCGGCATCGAGATCGAGCATGTCAACTTCGCCGCCGAGTACAGGGACCGCGTGTTCGCCGAGTTCCTGCGTGAATACGCCGCCGGCCGCACGCCCAACCCCGACGTGCTGTGCAACGCCGAGATCAAGTTCAAGGCCTTTCTCGACCACGCGATGCGGCTGGGCGCCGGATCGATCGCGACCGGCCATTACGCGCGGGTGCGCGAGCGGCAGACCGATGCGGGTCTTCGCGTCGAGCTGCTGAAGGGGCTCGACCCGGCGAAGGACCAGAGCTACTTCCTGCACCGGCTGACCCAGCCGCAGCTCGCACGAACGTGCTTCCCGGTCGGCGGAATGGTCAAGACCGAGGTGCGTGAAATCGCCGCGCGCATCGGGCTGCCGAACGCGCGCAAGAAGGACTCGACCGGCATCTGCTTCATCGGCGAGCGACCGTTTCGCGAGTTCCTGGCGCGCTACCTGCACCAGCAGCCGGGGCTGATCGAGGACGAACGTGGCCGCGAGATCGGCCGCCACACCGGCCTGAGCTTTCACACGCTCGGCCAGCGCCAGGGGCTGGGCATCGGCGGGCTGAAGGCCGGTGGGGGTGCGCATGCACCGTGGTACGTGGCGCGCAAGGACCTCGCGCGCAACGTGCTGGTCGCCGTGCAGGGGCACGACCACCCGTGGCTGCTGTCGACCACGCTGCACGCGCAGGACTGCAGCTGGGTGTCCGGCGCGTCGCCGGCGCCCGGCGCGCTGGCGGCGAAGGCGCGTTACCGGCAGTCGGATGCCGCCTGCGCTTTCGATCCCGACGCGGACGCCGGCGGTTTCACGCTGCGCTTCGACCAGCCGCAGTGGGCGCTGACGCCAGGCCAGTCGGCGGTGCTGTACGACGGCGAGGTCTGCCTCGGCGGGGGCGTCATCACGGCCGCGCAGGACCACGCCCAGACCGCGCGTCGTCGCACGCCAGATCCGGCAGCCGCACGAGGGTGATAACGGGCCGCGCCGGCGGGCGTCGGCGGCGGGCGCTATTCTCTCGGCATGGCCAGCATCGCACCCTTCCACCTCGCCTTTCCGGTCCACGACCTGCCTGCCGCGCGCGGCTTCTACGGTGGCCTGCTCGGCTGTCCCGAAGGGCGCGCGAGTGACGAGTGGATCGACTTCGACTTGTTCGGCCACCAGATCGTCGCCCACCTCGCACCGGCGCGGGCGCCGGACCACCACAACCCGGTCGACGGCCACGACGTGCCGGTGCCGCATTTCGGCGTCGTGCTCGACTGGGACGACTTTCACGCGCTGGCCGCACGGCTGCGCGACGGCGGGCTGAAGTTCGTGATCGAGCCCTACATCCGCTTCGCCGGCCAGGTCGGCGAGCAGGCGACGATGTTCTTCCGCGACCCGTCGGGCAACGCGCTCGAGTTCAAGTCCTTCCGCGACCGTGGCCAGCTGTTCGCGCGCTGACTGACCCCCCGGGCAACGTTCGCGCGCGCACGCGCGCCCCGTCCGCGGTCAGAGGCTGCGCGACGCCGGCAGCGGGTCGAAGTCGGCCGCGCCCTTGCGGCGCCAGGCGTCGATCGCGCGCCGCATCTCCTCGGTGTCGAATAGCGCGCTCTGCAGCAGCGCCATATGGTCGAGCGCATCGGCCGTGCCGTGGTCGCGCGCGTAGGTCAGCGCACGCTTGCTGCCGGCGATCGCCAGCGGTGACTTGTCCGCGATCTGGCCGGCGAGCTGCAGCGCGTGCGCCAGCAGCGCCGCGGCATCGGGCAGCACCGCGTTGACGAGGCCGATCGCCAGCGCGCGCGCGGCGTCGACGCGCTCGCCGGTGTAGGCCATCTGGCGCGCCACGCCATCGGGCACGATCTTGGGCAGGCGCTGCAGCACGCCGAGGTCGGCCGCCATGCCGATGTGGATTTCCTGCACGGTGAAGAACGCATCGGCGCTGCACAGGCGCAGGTCGCAGGCGGCCGCAAGGTCGAGTGCGCCGCCGATGCAGCCGCCCTGAACCGCGCACAGCACCGGGAAGCGCGCCTGTTCCAGCACGTCGAAGCAGCGCATCAGGTCACGCAGGCCGTCCTGGAAGGTGAGCCGGTCGCGCGCGCTGCCGGTCTGCAGCAGCGGCATGCCGGTGGCGAAGACCTCGAGCGACATGCCGGCGCTGAAGTGGCGGCCGGTCGACGAGATCACCAGCGCGCGCGTGGCGCCGGCGCGGTCGAGCGTGCGCACGGCGTCGCGCAAGGCCGGGAAGAACGCCGGCTCGAAGGTGTTGAGCCGTTCGCCGCGGTGCAGCTGCAGGTGGGCCACACCGGCAGGCAGCTCGCGGTCTTCGGTGATCAGTCGGAAGTAGGGGTTGTCGGCCATGCGGCGGGCTCCGGCGCGGCGGGGATGCGGCCAGCATAGCTGGCCCGCGGCGCGCCGGGCGCCGTGATCCAATCGCCGCCATGCAGACACTGACGACGCGCGACGGCTTGTCCCTGGTTCGGCACGACTGGGCGGCGGCGGGCGCGCCGCGCGGCCGGGTGTTGATCGTGCACGGCCTGGGTGAACACGGGGGCCGCTACGCCGCGCTGGCGGCAGCGCTGAACCGCGACGGCTGGCAGGTGCATGCACACGACCAGCGTGGCCACGGCCGAAGCGGCGGGCCGCGCGGCGCACTGCCGCACGCGGCGGCCCTGCTCGAGGACCTGGCTCAGGTGATCGACTCCTTGCCCACGGGCGGTCCGCTGGTGCTGCTCGGCCACAGCATGGGCGGGCTGGTGGCCGCGCGCTTCGTCGCCGAGGCGCTGGTCGACGGCAGCGCCGCCACCTGGTCGCGCACGCCGGCGGCACTCGTGCTGTCGTCGCCGGCGCTCGACGCCGGGCTCGGCCGCTGGCAACGGCTGCAGCTGGCGCTCGGCATGGCAATGGCGCCGGACCGCGCGGTCGGCAACGGCTTGCGACCGGCCTGGATCTCGCGCGACCCGCAGGTCGTGTCCGCCTACGAGGCCGACGCGCTGGTGCACGATCGCATCACGCCGCGCCTCGCGCGCTTCATCGTCGACGGCGGCACGCTGGTGCGGGCACGGGCGGACCGCTGGCGGGTGCCGACGCTGCTGATGTGGGCCGGCGCCGACCGCTGCGTCGCGCCGGCGGGTTCGGCCGCGTTCGCTGCCGCGGCGCCGCCGGACGTGCTGCAGGCCCGCGCATGGCCGGCCCTGTTCCACGAGATCTTCAACGAACCCGAGCGCGCCGAGGTGGTCGCGGCGCTGCTCGGCTGGCTGGCGGTTGACCGGCGCTAGCCGGCACCCGCGCCTACACTGCCGATCCGCTGCCTCGATGGAGTTGCCATGAACGCCCGCGACACCCAGCTTCCGCTGCCGGCGGCCAACGCTGGCGCACTCGGCGCGTTCGCCGACCGTGCCTGGGACGAGCGCATCCTGCCGGCGCTCACCGACTACGTCGCGGTGCCGGCGAAGAGCCCGATGTTCGACCCCGACTGGGCGGCACACGGCTTGATCGACAAGGTCGTGCGCGACGCGGCCACATGGGTCGAGGGGCGAAAGCTGCCGGGCTTGCGGCTCGAGCTCGTTCAACTGCCCGGGCGCACGCCGGTGCTTTTCTTCGAGCTGCCGGCGTCGTCCGGCGGCGCCGCGCCGGACGCCGCTGCAGCGCCGGCTGGCGACGGCACGGTGCTGCTGTACGGCCACCTCGACAAGCAGCCCGAGTTCAGCGGCTGGCGACGGGACCTCGGACCGTGGACCCCGAAGCTCGAGGACGGGCGGCTCTATGGCCGGGGCGGTGCCGACGACGGCTACGCGGTCTACGCGGCGGTATCGGCGCTGGAGGCGTTGCAGGCCGAGGGCCTGCCACATCCGCGCTGCGTCGGCCTGATCGAGACCTGCGAGGAAAGCGGTTCGTTCGACCTGCCGGCGTACCTGGACGCGCTGCGCGTGCGGCTGGGCGATGTCAAGCTGGTGGTCTGCCTCGACAGCGGCGCCGGCAACTACGATCAGCTCTGGCTCACGACCAGTCTGCGCGGCATGGTCAGCGGCGTGCTGAAGGTCGAGGTGCTGACCGAAGGCATTCACTCGGGCGACGCCAGCGGCCTCGTGCCGAGCAGCTTTCGCATCCTGCGTCAGGTGCTCGACCGGCTCGAGGATTCCCGCTCAGGCGAGTTGTTGCCGCAGGTCTTCCACTGCGAGATCCCGGCCGGGCGCGTCGCGCAGGCCGAGGCCACCGCCGCGATCCTCGGCGACGAGGTCTGGAAGCGCTACCCGTGGGCCTGCGGTGCCGACGGCGCGCCGGTGCTGCCGACCACCACCGATCCGGTCGAGGCCCTGCTGCGCCGCACCTGGAAGCCCACCCTCAGCGTCACCGGCGCCGACGGTTTCCCGGCGCTCGGCGACGCCGGCAACGTGCTGCGGCCCTCGACGGCGTTCAAGCTCAGCCTGCGGCTGCCGCCCGAGGTCGATGCACACCGCGCCAGCGAGCACCTGAAGGCATTGCTGGAGGACGACGCGCCGTATCAGGCACGGGTCACGTTCCATGCGGACGGCCGCGCCGGCGCGCTGGGCGCCGGCGGCTGGAACGCGCCGGCGCTCGCGCCCTGGCTCGAGCGTGCGCTCGAGGCCTCGTCTCAGGCGCACTTCGGTGCCCCGCTGGCCTACATCGGCCAGGGCGGCACGATCCCGCTGATGCGGCTGCTGCAGCAGGGCTTCCCGCAGGCGCAGATGATGGTCTGCGGCGTGCTCGGCCCCAAGAGCAACGCCCACGGGCCGAACGAGTTCCTCCACGTGCCCTACGCGAAGCGGCTCACCGCCGCGGTCGCGCAAGTGATCACCGCCTGCAGGTGAAATAAACTGACTGGTCACTAAATAACCTTACAAGTTCTAGTTTGAACTGATAAGTTCATACTCCGTGGGGTCGACCGCTCGAACAGTGGCCGGCGTTCTTCCGTCCAACCCCAGGAGTCTTGCCGTGAAAAAACTCGTCATCGCCGCCGCGCTCGCCGCCGCTGGCCTCGCCGTCCAAGCCAAGGACATCGTCGACACCGCCGTCAGTGCCGGCAACTTCACCACCCTCGCCGCCGCGCTCAAGGCCGCCGGACTGGTCGACACGCTCAAGGGCCCCGGCCCGTTCACCGTGTTCGCGCCGACCGACGAGGCCTTCGCCAAGGTGCCGAAGGCTCAGCTCGATGCACTGCTGGCCGACAAGGCCAAGCTGACCGCCGTGCTGACCTACCACGTCGTGCCGGGCCGCGTGATGGCCGCCGACGTCAAGGCCGGCAAGGTCAAGACGGTGCAGGGCACGGACCTGACGGTCAGCACGATGGGAGGCGTCAAGGTCGACGCGGCCAACGTCGTGAAGACCGACATCGTGGCGGACAACGGCGTGATCCACGTCATCGACAGCGTGGTGATTCCGAACTGATGCCCAACTGATGCCGAACGGAGCTTGATCCGAGGCCCTGCCAAGGAGGGGGCTCCGGGCTCGAACACCGTTCCGGCATGCGCTGCTCGACGCCCCGCGTCGTGGGGCGTCGTCGTTTTCGGCGAGCTTCAGGTCTCGCCGAGGAAGCCGCCGCTCTGGTGCGCCCAGAGCGCGGCGTAGTGGCCGCCCGCCTTGGTCAGCAACTCGGCGTGGGTGCCGACCTCGACGATGCGCCCGGCATCCAGCACGACCAGCCGGTCCATGCGGGCGATCGTCGACAGCCGGTGCGCGATCGCGATCACGGTCTTGCCTTCCATCAAGCCGAGCAACTGGCTCTGGATCGCGAGCTCGACTTCGCTGTCGAGCGCGCTCGTCGCCTCGTCGAGCACGAGGATCGGCGAGTCCTTCAGCACCACCCGCGCGATCGCCACCCGCTGGCGCTGGCCGCCGCTGAGCTTGACGCCTCGTTCGCCGACGTGGGCGTCGTAGCCGGTGCGGCCCTGCCAGTCCTGCAGGCCGAGGATGAAGTCGTGCGCCTGCGCCTTCTTCGCCGCCGCGGCCACTTCGTCCAGCGTCGCCTCGGGCCGCCCGTAGCGGATGTTGTCGGTGATCGAGCGGTGCAGCAGCGAGGTGTCCTGCGTCACCATGCCGATCGCCGCGCGCAGGCTTTCCTGCGTCAGCTCGCGCAGGTCGTGGCCGTCGATGCGGATCGAGCCCTGCTCCAGTTCGTGGAAGCGCAGCAGCAGGTTCACGAGCGTGCTCTTGCCGGCGCCCGAGCGGCCGACCAGGCCGACGCGTTCGCCCGGCCGGATCGTCAGGTGGAAGTCGTCGAGCACCGCCAGGCCGTCGCGCCTGCCGTAGGTGAAGCT
This sequence comes from Rubrivivax sp., assembly GCA_040007675.1. GTDB lineage: Bacteria > Pseudomonadota > Gammaproteobacteria > Burkholderiales > Burkholderiaceae_C > Rubrivivax. Next base: position 843 of record JBDTUO010000052.1, on the reverse strand, counting down.
GACGTGCTCGAAGCGGATCTCGCCCCCGTGCGGCGGCGCGGCGACCGCCAGCTCCCGCGCGCCCGGGCGATCGACCAGCGTGTGCGGCACCGCGATCGTCTCCATGCCTTCCTGCACGACGCCGATGTTCTCGAAGATGCTCGTCACCTCCCAGCTGACCCAGCCGGCGACGTTGGCGATCGTCCACGCCAGCGGCAGCGCCGTGGCGACGGTGCCGGCGTCGATCGTGCCCTGCACCCACAGCGCGATGCCGATCGCGCCGGTGCCGACCAGCAGCAACGCGTTGAGCACCGACAGCGTCGTCATGAAGCGCGTGATGAGCCGCATGTGCGCCGCGATCGCACCGGTGTGGTCGTCGATCACCTCGCGCACGTAGGCGTCCTCGTCACGCGCGCGAGCGAACAGCTTGACGGTCAGGATGTTGGTGTAGCTGTCGACCACGCGGCCCATCACCTTCGAGCGCAGCGCGCTGCTCGCGCGTGACAGGTCGCGCATCTGCGGCACGAAGTGGTGCAGGAAGAACACGTAGCCGAGGATCCACAGCGCCGTCGGCACCGCCAGCCGCCAGTCGCTGCTGCCCATCAGCACCAGCGCCGACAGGCCGTAGGCGGTGATGTACCAGACCGCGCGGATGCTCGACACGACGCTTTCGCGCACCGCGTTGCTGGTCTGCATCACGCGGTTGGCGATGCGGCCGGCGAAGTCGTTCTGGAAGAACGGCCAGCTCTGGCGCACGACGTGCCAGTGGCTCTGCCAGCGGATCAGGCTGGTGACGCCGGGCACGACGCCGTTGTTGCGCACCAGGCTGTCGGCCAGCAGCACGAGCGGGCGGCCGAACAGCAC
>JBDTUO010000051.1:0-11992 GCA_040007675.1 Rubrivivax sp. | reverse complement strand
CGATCAGCGACTGCTCCATGATCGAGCGCAGGCCGCGCGCGCCGATCTTGCGGGCAAGCGCCTTCTTGGCGATCGCGGCGAGCGCCGACGGCCGGATCTCGAGCTCGACGCCGTCCATGGCGAAAAGCTTCTGATATTGCTTGACGAGCGCGTTCTTCGGCTCGGTGAGGATGCGCACCAGCGCGTCGTCGGTGAGCTCGCCGAGCGTGGCGACCACGGGCAGCCGCCCGACGAGCTCGGGGATCAGGCCGAACTTGATCAGGTCTTCCGGCTCGACCTCGCGGAAGATCTCCGACACGCGCTTTTCCGACTTCGTGTGGACGGTCGCGCCGAAGCCGATGCCCGACTTCTCGGAGCGGTTCTGGATCACCTTCTCCAAGCCATCGAACGCGCCGCCGCAGATGAACAGGATGTTGGTCGTGTCGATCTGCAGGAAGTCCTGGTTCGGGTGCTTGCGGCCACCTTGCGGCGGCACGCTCGCCATCGTGCCTTCGACGAGCTTGAGCAGCGCCTGCTGCACGCCCTCGCCCGACACGTCGCGCGTGATGCTCGGGTTGTCGGCCTTGCGGCTGATCTTGTCGATCTCGTCGATGTAGACGATGCCGCGCTGTGCCCGCTCGACGTCGTAGTTGCAGTTCTGCAGCAGCTTCTGGATGATGTTCTCGACGTCCTCGCCGACATAGCCGGCCTCGGTCAGCGTCGTCGCGTCGGCGATCACGAACGGCACGTTCAGCAAGCGCGCCAGCGTCTGCGCGAGCAGCGTCTTGCCTGACCCGGTCGGACCGATCAGCAGGATGTTGCTCTTGGTCAGCTCGACGTCGCCCTTTTCGCCGAGGTGGCGCAGCCGCTTGTAGTGGTTGTACACGGCCACCGCCAGCGTGCGCTTGGCGTGCTCCTGGCCGATCACGTACTGGTCGAGGCTGGACTTGATCTCGCCGGGCACCGGAAGGTCGGACTTCGGTGCCTTCGGACCGGCGCCCTCGGACGGCACCTCGTCACGGATGATGTCGTTGCAGAGCTCGATGCACTCGTCGCAGATGAAGACCGAAGGGCCGGCGATGAGCTTCTTCACCTCGTGCTGGCTCTTGCCGCAGAACGAGCAGTAGAGAACCTTCTCGCCGGAGGCGCCCTTCTTGTCAGCCATGGAACGAATCGCCTGCGAAATCCACCGTGTGCATGCGACGCATGATAGACCATCGACCCGTCGCCCCGGTGCACGTGCACGCCCGGAGAAGACCCTGATCCAGACCCCGTTTCCGGCGCTCGGCGGCAACCGCCGGCGCCGCCGCCCTGCTCAGGCGCGCTTGTCGATGACCAGGTCGATCAGGCCATAGTCCTTGGCCTCGACCGGCGACAGGAAACGGTCGCGCTCCATGTCGGCGGCAATCTTCTCCACCGGCTGCCCGGTGCGCTCGGCGTACAGCCGGTTGAGCTGTTCGCGGGTCTTGAGGATTTCCTTGGCGTGGATCTCGATGTCGGTCGCCTGACCCTGGGCCCCGCCCGACGGCTGATGGATCATGATCTTGGAGTTCGGCAACGCAAAGCGCTTGCCCTTGGCGCCGGCCATCAGCAGGAACGAGCCCATGCTGGCTGCCATGCCGAGGCACAGCGTCGAGATGTCCGGCTTGACGAAATTCATCGTGTCGAACACCGACAGGCCGGAGCTGACGCTGCCGCCGGGCGAGTTGATGTACAGAAAGATGTCCTTGTCCGGGTTCTCGCTTTCGAGGAACAGCATCTGCGCGCAGACCAGGTTGGCGCTCTGGTCGTTGATCGGGCCGACCAGGAAGATGATGCGCTCGCGCAGCAGGCGGCTGTAGATGTCGTAGGCGCGCTCGCCGCGCCCGGACTGCTCGATGACGATCGGGACCATGCCCAAGCCGGTGGTGTCCAGTGCGCTCATCTGTGCTCGACCTCGTTCGTTCGCCGCGCCGACGATCAGTTGGCGCTCATCAGGTCGTCGAACGGTAGCACCTTGTCGGTGACCTTCGCCCGCTCGAGCACATGCGCGGTGACATTGTTCTCGACCACCACCGCCTCGACCTCGGCCATGCGCTGCCGGTCGCCGAGGTACCAGCGCATGACTTCCGCCGGCTTCTCGTAGCTCTGGCTCATCTCCTCGATGTGTGCCTGCAGTTGCTCCGGCTTGGCCTGCAACTTGTTCGCCCGCACCAGCTCGGCGATCACGAGGCCCAGTCGCACGCGGCGCTCGGCCTGGGTCTTGAACAGTTCCTCCGGGATCGGTGCCTGCTCGGCGTCCTTGACGCCACGCTGCTTGAGGTCAGCGCGCGCGCCGGCGATCAGGCGTTGCACTTCGCCGGCGACCAGCGCCTTCGGCAGGTCCAGCTCGGCCGCCTGGCTCAGCGCGTCCATCACCGACGCCTTGTTGCGCGCCAGCACGCGAAACTTGACCTCGCGCTCGAGGTTCTTCTTGACGTCCTCGCGCAGCGCCGCGAGCGTGCCGCCGGCGATGCCGAGCGCGCCCGCAAAGCTGTCGTCGACCGCCGGGAGGTGAGGCGCCTCGACCTTCTTCATCGTCACCAGGAAGTCGGCCTCCTTGCCCGCCACGTCCTGCCCCTGGTAGTCGTCCGGGAACTTGAGCGGGAAGGTCTTGTTCTGACCGACCTGCATGCCGCGCACCCCGGTGTCGAACTGCTCGAGCATCTGGCCCTCGCCGACGACGAACTGGAAGTCTTCGCCGCGGCCGCCGGCGAAGGGCTCGCCGTCGATCTTGCCCTCGAAGTCGATCGTCACGCGATCGCCCTCGGCCGCGCCGCCGGTCGCCGGGCGCTGCGTGAACGTGCGGCGCTGCTTGCGCAGGATGTCGATCGTGCGGTCGATCGCGGCCTCGGACACCTCGGTCGACACCCGTTCGACCGCGGCCCCCGTCAGGTCCCCGATCTTGACTTCCGGGTAGACCTCGAAGGTGGCATCGAACGCGAACTGGCCCTCGGGCGCTTCATCCTTCTGCGTGATGCTCGGCTGGCCTGCGACGCGCAACTCGGCCTCGCGCGCGGCATCGGCGAAGGCGCGCCCGACCTTGTCGTTGATGACCTCGTACTGCACCGAATAGCCGTAGCGCTGGGTGACGACCGACATCGGCACCTTGCCGGGCCGGAAGCCGTCGGCCTTGACGGTGCGTGAAAGCTTCTTCAGGCGGTTCTCGACCTCGTGGTTGATGTCGTTGGCGGCCAGCGTGAGCGTGAGGCGCCGTTCCAGGTTTTCGAGGGTTTCGACGTTGACGGCCATGATCGGAAGTCTCTCGGTGTGATCGGGGGGTGCTCTGGTGCGCGGGGCCGGACTCGAACCGGCACGCCCGTGAAGGCGTCAGGACCTAAACCTGGTGCGTCTACCAATTTCGCCACCCGCGCGGGTGGGGTCAGGGCAAACGCAAGATTTTAGCCTGTCGGGCCCGAGGCCCCCGGCCGACGGACCCTGAACCAGGCCGCGTACATGGCCGGCAGCGCCAACAGCGTCAACGCGGTGGCGACGATCAGCCCGCCCATGATCGCCACCGCCATCGGACCCCAGAACACGCTGCGGGACAGCGGCACCATCGCCAGAACCGCGGCGGCGGCGGTCAGCACGATCGGCCGGAACCGCCGCACTGCGGACTCGACGATCGCGTCCCAGGTCGGCACGCCGCGCGCCCGGTCCTGCTCGATCTGGTCGATCAGGATCACGGAGTTGCGCATGATCATGCCCATCAGCGCGATCACGCCGAGCAGCGCGACGAAGCCGAACGGCCGGTCCAGCAGCAGCAGCGCAGCCGCGACGCCGGCGATGCCGAGCGGGCCGGTGAGGAACACCAGCATTGCGCGGCTGAAGCTCTGCAGCTGCAACATCAGCAGCGTGAAGATGATGAACAGCATCAAGGGCACACCGGCGGCGATCGAGCCCTGGCCTTTCCTGCTCTCCTCCACCGCGCCGGCGATCTGGATGCCGTAGCCGGGCGGCATGGTCGCTGCCAACTTCTGCAGCGCTGGCCAGACCTGAGCCGTGACCGTCGGCCCCTGCAGGCCCTCGACGACGTCACCCTGGATCGTCACCGCGAAGTCGCGCCCCTCGCGCCACAACACGCCCGGCTCCCAGCCGAACCCGATCTGCGCGACCTGCGGCAGCGGCACCGCGCGCCCGCTGGCGGTGGGCAGGTAGCCGTTGGCAAAGTCGGTGATCGCATCGCGCTCGTGCGCGGGCTGGCGCAGCACGATGTCGACCAGTCGGTCGCCTTCGCGGTACTGGCCGATCGTCGTGCCCGACAGGATCGTGCGCGACGCCTGCGCCACCGACTGGCTGGTCACGCCCAGCGCCCGCGCCTTGTCCTGATCGATCGTCAGCTGGAGCACCTTGACCGATTCGTTCCAGTTGTCGTTGACGCCGCGCATGTTGGGGTTCGCGCGCAGCAGCGCCTTGGCCCGGTCGGCCCACTGCCGCACGGCGTGCGCGTCCGGGCCGACGATCCGAAACTGCACCGGATACGGCACCGGCGGTCCGTTCGGGAGCAACTTGACGCGGCCGCGCACCTCCGGAAACTCCTGCGCCAGCAGGGCGGGCAGCCGCACGCGCAGCGACTCGCGCTCGGCCAGCGTCCGCGGTTGCACGATCGCCTGGCTGACATTGCTCTGCGGGAAGATCTGGTCCAGCGGCAGGTAGAAGCGCGGCACGCCGCTGCCGATCCAGGTCGTCACGCTCGCGACCCCGGCCTCCCGCGCGATGCGCTGCTCGAAGCGCCGCGCGACGGCATCGGTCTGCTGGATCGTCGAGCCCTCCGGCAGCCACAGGTCGACCAGGATCTCGGGTCGGCTGGAGTCGGGGAAGAACTGCTGCTGCACCCGCGCCATGCCGGCCAGTCCGAGCACGAAGCTGGCGACGGTGAGCGCGATCGTGATCCAGCGGTGCTGCACGCACCAGTGCACCGCGCGCCGGAAGCGGCTGTAGAACGGCGTGTCGAAGAGCTCGTGCGGCCCGTCGCCGGAACCCGCGCCGTCGCTGCCGACCGTGCTGCGCGTGCGCAGCAGCCGAAAGCCGAGGTAGGGCACGAAGTAGACCGAGACGACCCACGAGATCAGCAGCGCGGCGGCGGTCACCGCGAAGATCGCGAACGTGTACTCGCCGGTCACCGACTGCGCCAACCCGATCGGCACGAAGCCCGCGGCCGTGATCAGCGTGCCGGTCAGCATCGGCATCGCGGTGGCGTCGAACGCGAAGGTGGCGGCGCGCACCTTGTCGTAGCCTTCTTCCAGCTTGCGCACCATCATCTCGACCACGATGATCGCGTCGTCGACCAGCAGGCCGAGCGCGATGATCAGGCTGCCGAGCGAGATCTTGTGCAGCCCGACGTTCCAGTAGTACATCGCGACGAAGGTGATCGCCAGCACGAGCGGGATCGTGATGCCGACCACCAGCCCCGGCCAGATGTCGATCCGCAAGGGCCGGGTGTGCAGGCCCAGGCTGAGAAAGCTCACCGCCAGCACGATCACGATCGCCTCGGCCAGCACGCGCACGAACTCGCCCACCGAGCGCGACACCGCCGCCGGCTGGTCCTGCACCTGCTCGAGCGTGATGCCCGCCGGCAGCTCGGACTGCAGCCGCGCCGAGGTCGCGCGCAGCGACCGGCCGAGCTCGACGATGTCGCCGCCACGCGCCATCGACACCCCGAGCGCGACCACCTCGTGGCCGTTGTGTCGCACCGTGACCGCCGGCGGGTCGACGGTGCCGCGCCGGATCTCGGCGATGTCGTCGAGCCGCAGCGTCGCCGCAGCACCGGTGACGCGGTCGACGCCGCGGATCGGCAACGCGCGAAGCGCGTCGACCGACTGGAACGCGCCGCCGATGCGGATCTGCAGGTTCTCGAGCCCGCCGTTCATCACGCCTGCGCCCTCGACCGCGTTCTGCGCGCCGATCTGCCCGATGACCTGGTTCATGTCCAGACCCAGCTGCGCCAGCCGTGCCTGCGAGACCTCGACGAACACCTTCTCGGGCTGCACGCCGAACAGCACCACCTTCGCGACGTCGGGCACCCTCAGCAACTGCTGGCGCGCGGTCTCGGCGAAGACGCGCAGTTCGTCGCGGCTGAAGCCGTCGGCCGACAGCGCGTAAAGGGTGCCGTAGACGTCGCCGAAGTCATCGTTGAAGACCGGGCCGATGACGCCGTTCGGCAGCGTCGAGCGCATGTCGGCGATCCGTTTGCGCACCTGGTACCAGACGCCTGAGACTTCCCTCGGCGGCGAGTTTTCCTTGAGCTGCAGGATGGTCAGCGATTCGCCGGGTTTGGTGTAGCTGCGCAGGATGTCGGCGTACGGCACCTCCTGCAGGGTCTTCTCGATCCTGTCGGTGACCTGCTCGGCCATCTGCTGCGCGGTCGCTCCCGGCCAGAAGGCCTGCACCACCATCGCGCGAAAGGTGAACGGCGGGTCTTCGTCCTGACCGAGCTGGAAGTAGGCCGCGCCGCCGAGCAGCAGCAGCACGATCAGCAGGTAGCGCGTCAGCGCGGGATGCTCGATTGCCCAGCGCGAGACGTTGAACCGTGAATGGCCGCGGCCTGCCGACGGCACGGCGTCGCTGCGGGCGACGGACTCGACCGGGGCGCTCATCGCCGATGTGTCAGCGCGCCGCCACCGATGCCGCCAGCGCGGGCGGCAGGGGCGCCGTCGCGCTCCAGCGCGTGACGGTCTGGCCCTCGTGCAACACGTGCACGCCGGCGGTGACGACCTCGGCACCCGGTGCGATGCCGCTGCCCACCAGCACGACGTTCCCGTCGGCGCCAGCGACCTGCACGGCTTGCGTGTGCACGCTCATAGACTTCGGGTCCAGCACCCACACCGCGCTGCCACCGCCCTCGCCTTCGCGCAATGCCGACAGCGGCAGCCGGATCACACCGGGCGTCGGCGGCAGCGCCAGCGTCACGACCGCGGTGCGGCCGAGCTCGGCCGCCGCCGGGCCGAGATCGGCCTTGATCTGGAACGTGCGCGTGGCCGCGTCCGCCGCGCCGGCCACCTCGCGCACGGCGGCCGGCACGCTGCCGCTCTGGCCCCACAGGCGCACCTGCACGCTGCCGGCGCGACCGACCAGCGCACGCAGCGCGCCGACCTCCGTTTCCGGCACCGCGAAGACCACGTCCCGCGGCCCGGCAAGCGCCAGCCGCAGCACCGGCGTGCCCGCCGACAGCACCGCGCCGGGTTCGGCATCGACCGCCGTGACGACACCGTCGGTCGGCGCCGTCAGGCGGGTATACGCGGTCTGGTTGCGCTGCAGGCCGGCCTGGGCCTGCGCCTGGTCGAGCTGCGCCTCGGCCGCGCGGGCGCTCGTCTCGCGCCGCTGCAGTTCGGCCTCGCTGATGAAACCCTGTGCCCGCAGGCCGCGATAGCGATCCAGGTCGGCGCTGGCCTGACCGGCCGCCACCCGTGCCGCCTCGACCCCGGCGCGTGCCGCATCCTGTGCCAGTCGCAAGTCCTGCGGGTCCAGCAGCGCCAGCAACTCGCCGGCGCGCACCGTCTGCCCGGCATCGACCCGGCGCTGCAGCAGCGTGCCGCCGACCCGGAAACCCAGGCGCGCTTCGGTACGGGCTCGAACCTCGGCGGCGTACTCGCGGCTGCCCTGCCCTGTACCGGCTTCGACGACCACCGTGCGCACCGAGCGCACCGGTGCGGGCGCCGTGGCCGGGCGTGAGCAACCCGCCACCAGCGCCAGCATGAATGTCGCCGACAGGATCATGACGAAGCTCGTGGAGCGGCGCCAGGCCGGCGCGGGCGATCGGTGTCGGCTCATCGGTGCGGCGTCGAGAAGAGAGGTCCGGGGGGCAGCGCGGAACGGCAACGATGCGCTTACTGACTGACTGGTCAGTAATGTAGAAGGCACCCCCTGGCCTGTCAATCGTGTCGCGTGCAAGCACGCGTTGCCGGCCGGCGACCCTCAGCGCTCCCCGGCGTCGACGCGCTGCCGGGCGGCTCCTGCCTCCGTGGACAATGCCCGCGTGGGTGTGAATCACTACGAGAACTTTCCGGTCGCATCGGCGCTCAGTCCGCCGGCGTTGCGCCCGGCAATCGTCGCGATCTACCGCTTTGCCCGCACCGCCGACGACCTCGCGGACGAAGGACAGGCCAGCGCCTCGCAGCGGCGGGCCGACCTCGCCGCCTACCGGGCCGAGCTCGACGCCGTGCTCGCGGGGCGCGCACCCGCCGCGCGCTGGCACACGGTGTTCGAGCCGCTTGCTACGGCCATCACGCGCCACGCGCTGCCGGCGGCCTGCCTGCACGCGCTGCTGGACGCGTTCGAGCAGGACGTCGCCAACCCCGCCTACGCCGACCGCGCGGCGCTCTTGGCCTATTGCCGGTGCTCGGCCAACCCGGTCGGGCGCTTGCTGCTGCACCTGTACGACGTGCACGACGCTCCGGCGCAGCGGCAGTCTGATGCGGTGTGCAGTGCGCTTCAGCTGATCAACTTCTGGCAGGACCTCAGCGTCGACTTGCCGCGCGGCCGTTGCTACCTGCCGCACGATGCGCTGCGTGCGCACGGGTTCGCGGCCGCACCGCCGACCGGCCACGACACGTCCGCCTCACGCGCGCTGGTGCGCGAACTCGTGGCCTGGTCGCGCGCACTAATGCTCGAGGGCGCGCCACTCGTGCACCGGCTGCCGGGCCGCGGCGGCTGGGAACTCCGGCTCGTGGTCCAGGGGGGTTTGCGGATTCTTGAGAAAATCGATCGCATGGAGCATGCCGTGATGACGCAGCGCCCGACCCTGGCCGCGCCGGACGCGCCGCGGCTGCTGTGGCGGGCGGCGCGCATGCGCCGCGGGTGACGCATGACGCCGCAGCAGTACGTCCAGGACAAGGCGGCGCGCAGCGGCTCGTCGTTCTACTACGCGTTCCGCTTCCTGTCACCGCGGCGGCGCGACGCGATCGTCGCGTTCTACGCCTTCTGCCGCGAAGTCGACGACGTGGTCGACGAGGTGCGAGACCCGGGCGTCGCGGCGACCACGCTGCAGTGGTGGCGGCAGGAGGTCGGCGCAAGCTTCGCGGGCGAGCCGACGCATCCGGTCACGCAGGCGCTGGCGCCGCTGGCGGCCGAGTTCACCATCGAGCCCAGGCACCTGATGGCCGTCATCGACGGCTGCCAGATCGACCTGGAGCAGTCGCGTTTTCTCGACTTCCCCGCGCTGCAGCGCTACTGTCACCTGGTGGCCGGCGTGGTCGGCGAGGTCGCGGCCAACATCTTCGGCCGCACGCAGCCGCAGACGCTGGCCTATGCGCACCGGCTCGGCTTGGCGATGCAGCTGACCAACATCATCCGCGATGTCGGCGACGATGCGCGGCGGGGCCGCATCTACCTGCCGGTCGATGAGCTCGAGCGCTTCGGCGTCACGGCCGCCGAGATCCTTCGGCGCGAGGCACCGTGGGGCTACAGCGAGCGCTTCGACGCGCTGATGCGCTTCCAGGCCGCGCGGACACACACGCTGTACGACGAGGCGCTGGCCTTGTTGCCGCAGGCCGACCGCGACGCGCAGAAGCCCGGCCTGATGATGGCCAACATCTACCGCACGCTGCTGCGCGAGATCGAGGGGCAGGGATTCCAGGTGCTGCACCAGCGCACCTCGCTGACCCCGCTGCGCAAGCTGTGGATCGCGACCCGCACGCACTGGCGTGGCCGCTGAGCCCGCGGTGAGCGTGCCGGTCCAGGGCCGGCCCGATACCCGCAAGACGTCGGTGGCGGTCATCGGCGCGGGCTGGGGTGGCCTGGCCGCGGCGGTCGAGCTCACCGGCGCCGGCCACGCAGTCACGCTGTTCGAGATGGCCGCGCAGCCGGGCGGGCGCGCGCGCAGCATTGCGCTGGCGGAAGGAGATGACGAGGAAGACGCGTCCGCGGGCTCACCGGCGTCGCCGCTCGACAACGGCCAGCACATCCTGATCGGCGCCTACCGCGAGACCTTGGCGCTGATGCGACGGGTTGGTGTCGATCCGGAGCAGCGGCTGCAACGCCTGCCACTGACGCTGTGCGGCCCCGACGGGCGCGGGCTCCGGCTGCCCGCGGGGCCGGCGGCGCCCGCTTTCGTGCGCGGCGTGCTCGGCTGTCGCCACTGGCCGTGGCCCGCCCGCTGGGCGCTGCTGCGCGCGGCCGCGGGCTGGGCACGCCAGGACTTTCGCTGCGACGACGAGCTGAGCGTCGCGCAGCTGTGTGCCGCTCTGCCGACCGTCGTGCGCAGCGGGCTGATCGACCCGCTGTGCATCGCGGCGCTGAACACGCCGGCACCCGAAGCCAGCGCGGGTGTGTTCCTGCGCGTGCTGCGCGACGGCTTGCTGGGCGGGCGCGGCGCGGCGGACCTGCTGCTGCCGCGGTGGCCGCTGGCCACGCTGCTGCCCGAACCGGCCTGCGCGTGGCTGCGCGCCGCCGGCGCGACGCTGCAGTTCGGGCACCGCGTGGTGGCGCTGGCTCCCCTGCCCCGCGCCCGCTGGGCGGTCGACGGCCTGGATTTCGACGCCGCCGTGCTGGCGACGACCGCCGGCGAGGCAGTCCGGCTGACCGCCGGACTGGCGCCCGGATGGGCAGACTGTGCGGCGGCGCTGCGCCACGAACCGATCGCGACGGTCTACCTGCGCGCCGACGGCGCGCGGCTGCCGGCACCGATGGTCACGCTGGTCGACGGCCCAGACGCACCGGCGCAGTTCGTGTTCGACCACGGCGCGCTCGGTGGACCGGCCGGGCGGCTGGCGTGCGTGGTCAGCGGCGCGGCGGACTGGGTGGCACGCGGCCGCGACGCGCTCGCGGCGGCCGCGATCGCTCAACTGCAGGCGGCATTCGCGCCCAGTGCGTTGCCGCAGGCGCCCACCGTCGAGAGAGTACTGGTCGAGAAGCGAGCGACCTTTCGCTGCACGCCCGGGCTGCACCGGCCACCGATGCTGATCCGCCCCGGACTGTTGGCCGCCGGCGACTATGTGGCGGGACCCTACCCCGCCACGCTCGAAGCGTGCGTGCGTTCGGGCATCGCCGCCGCCAAGGCGTTGACGACGGGGGCATTGAATGGCCTGCAGGCAGCGTCGTCGCGTCCGCCGCCGTAGAGCCGGCGCAGCCGGCGCTGCAGCGCGCCGCCGCACTGCCGGATTGCAGCGGTCGCTTTCACGATGCAGAATCGACCACAACCACCTTGCCTGCGATGAGCGCCCACAACGACCACACACCGACGATCCAGGTGCTGGAGCGCGCCTTCTCGCTGCTCGACACGCTGGCGGCGCATCAGGAGCCGGTGTCTCTCAAGCAGATCAGCGCGCAGACCGGCCTGCACCCGTCCACCGCACACCGCATCCTCAACGACCTGACGATCGGCCGCTTCGTCGACCGGCCACAGCCCGGCGCCTACCGTCTCGGCATGCGGTTGCTGGAGCTCGGCAATCTCGTCAAGGCACGTCTGGACGTGCGCGACGCGGCGATCCAGCCGATGCGCGAGTTGCACAAGCTCACCCATCAACCCGTCAACCTGTCGCTGCGCCAGGGCGACGAGATCGTCTACGTCGAGCGCGCGTACAGCGAGCGCTCCGGCATGCAGGTCGTGCGCGCGATCGGCGGCCGTGCGCCCTTGCACCTGACCTCGGTCGGCAAGCTGTTCCTCGCCCATGATGATCCGCAACGCGTGCGCGCCTACGCCACGCGAACCGGCCTCGCCGGCCACACGCGCAACAGCATCACCGAACTGCCTCGTCTCGAACGTGAACTGGCCGGGGTCCGGGCACAGGCCTCGGCGCGGGACGACGAGGAGCTGGAACTCGGCGTGCGCTGCATGGCCGCCGGCATCTACGACGACCAGGGCACCTTGATCGCCGGCCTGTCGGTGTCGGCACCAGCGGACCGGCTGGAAGACGCCTGGCTGGAAAAGGTGAAGGCGACGGCGACGGCGATCTCGACCGCGCTCGGCCACCGCGGCTGAAGCGGTCGCCGCGGGCGCGGCGCCCGCTCAGTGGGCCGCCATGAGCCTCATCTCATTCAATGGGCAGACGGCACCGCG